>JANOJW010000265.1:0-8598 GCA_031418955.1 Hyphomicrobiales bacterium
GTCTACGGCCAGGACTACAACAAGCGTGCTTTCGCAACTGCCGCGTCAGACATGCTCATGAAGCAGGTGGATCATAACGGCAGCGGCGACAATGTGCGCTTCGGCGACAGCTTCACGGACGACCAGTTTGCGGGAGAGACCTTCGACTACTTCCTCACGAACCCACCCTTCGGAGTGGATTGGAAGAAACAGCAGAAGGACATCCAGCAGGAGCACGACAAGCGCGGCTTCGATGGTCGCTTCGGCGCTGGGCTACCGCGGGTGAACGATGGCTCGCTGCTTTTCTTGCAGCACATGGTCAGCAAGTTCGAGTCGGTACGGCCAGTGGAACACAAGCACGGCTCTCGCCTCGCGATCGTCTTCAGCGGCTCGCCACTCTTCACCGGCGGCGCAGGCTCAGGCGAGAGCGATATCAGAAAGTGGATCATCGAGAACGACTGGCTCGAAGCTATCATCGCCCTGCCGGAGCAGATGTTCTACAACACCGGCATTGGCACCTATGTCTGGATTGTGACGAACCGAAAGGAGAAGCGGCGCAAGGGCAAGATCCGGCTTCTTGATGCCCGCGATGTCTGGACTGCGGGGGGTAGCGAGGACAACAAGCGTAGCCTTGGCGACAAGCGTCGCCACATCACAGACAGTCAGATCGCTGAAATCGTAAAGCACTACGACCGGCAGACTGACGGCGAGACTTCCAAGACCTTTGATAACGCCGACTTTGGCTACACCCGTGTAACTGTTGAGCGGCCCCTGCGCCTGCGATATCAGATGACCACCGAGGACAAAGCGCGGTTCCTCGACGCCTGCCCGCATCTGCTTGATGATGTGCAGGCCATCGATAAGAACCTTGGCCGCAAGCTTGAAAAAGATTGGAACGTTGTCTGGAGCCGGATCGAAGACCTGTTGCATGTACGCAAGTCGAGCTGGAAGAAATCCGAAGAGGTGCTGTTTCGCAGCGTCTTCACTCAAAAAGACGCTGAAGCGGTGCCGGTCGCTAAGAGCAGTCATGGTAAGGGCTATGAACCAGACTCGGACCTGCGCGATTTCGAAAACGTGTCGCTCAAGGATGACATTGATTCATACTTCGCCCGCGAGGTACGCCCTCACGTGCCTGACGCCTGGATGGACCGCAGCAAGGACAAGGTGGGCTACGAGATCAATTTCAACCGTCACTTCTACAAGTACACGCCGCCGCGCTCACTGGAGGAGATCGACGCGGAGCTAAAGCTGGCCGAAGAAGAAATCATGTGGCTCCTGCGCGAGGTGACAAAATGACCGGCGCAGTGCAGGTGCATCGTACTCCGTGGCAACCGTGCTCGGCGGCGGGTTGGAGTCAGATACAGCTCAAGCGTTCCTTCTCGATCAAGCTAGGCAAGATGTTGCAGAACGCTCCCGCATCATCGGTGGACTCAGAAGTGTCCTACCTGAAGGCTCAACATGCTCAGTGGGACGGAGTGAGGATTTCTGATCTCCCGACGATGTGGGCGTCGCCGACTGAGATTGAAGCACTAGAAGTGCATAGCGGCGACCTTCTGGTGTGCGAAGGTGGCGAGGTTGGACGAGCAGCGATTGTAACAGAACAACCTTCTGCACAGACGATCATCCAGAATGCTCTGCATCTAGTTCACGGCCGCGCGAACGCAGAGCCTCGGTTTCTTAAGTATTTGCTACGACACGCTGCGACACAGGAGTGGTTCGACGTACTCTGCAACAGATCGACGATCGCTCACTTTACGGTTGAGAAGTTCGGTGAGATGTGGGCGTGGCTTCCTGAGTTTCTAGCCCAGCGCGCCATCGCTGACTATCTCGACCCTGAGACGGCGCGGCTGGATGCGCTGGTAGAGGCGAAGCAGCGGGTGATTGGGTTATTGGCCGAGAAACGTCTGGCGCTCATCACCCGTGCCGTCACCCGCGGTCTCGACCCCCGCGTCTCCGTCCGAGACTCCGGTATCCCTTGGCTCGGCAAGATTCCGGCGCATTGGGGTATCGAACGATCAAGGTGGCTTTTCCGTGAACGAGACGAACGCTCGGTGACTGGCGAAGAGGAAATGCTAACAGTCTCTCACTTAACTGGTGTCACGCCTCGCTCAGAAAAGGACGTGAACATGTTCGAGGCCGAGACGAACGAAGGATACAAGATCTGCTACGCAGGGGACCTTGCTATCAATACTCTATGGGCGTGGATGGGTGCTATGGGCGTCGCCAGTGTGTACGGTATCGTTAGTCCGGCTTACCACGTCTATCAACCAGGTCCACGACTCGAGCCAACATATATTGATGCTCTGGTTCGGATGCCTGTTTTTGCGCAAGAGGTAACCCGCTATTCGAAGGGTGTTTGGTCTTCACGCTTGCGTTTGTATCCAGAAGGATTCTTCGAGGTGTTCCTTCCTGTCCCGTCGATCGAAGAACAGCGTGCCATCGTTGTTCATATTGCCAAGGAAACGGCCAAGCTCGATGCACTCCACTCCGCTACCGAGCGCACGATTCTACTGCTCAAGGAGCGCCGCGCCGCACTTATTGCTGCGGCAGTGACAGGGCAGATCGACGTGGGGAGTGCGGCCTGAGGACCGCGACCCTGTTGGGCCTGTCGCGCTCGAATATCCATAAGGCGGAGGTCACGGCGTGAAGAAGGTCCCGGCACCCGTTCCGATCCCGCAGCCTCCGGCGCCGTCGCCCGGCCTAACGGGGGACGTAGTGGCGTCGGGACTCCCGGTGCATCCCGAAGACCGCGTCAAGCTGTTCAGCGCTGACCAGTGGGAGCAGTTTGTCCATGAGTGGGTCGACTCTCTCCGTGGCGAGTACGACCTTGTCGAACGGTGCGGTTGCGCCGGCGACATGGGGCGCGACGTCATCGCGACGATCAAGGATGGCAATGGCGCCTGGGATAACTACCAGTGCAAGCACTACAAGGAGTCGCTGAAGCCAAGCGACATCTGGATCGAGCTCGGCAAGCTTGCTTATTACACACTGAAGGGCGAGTACACGTACCCCAGTCGCTACTACTTCATCGCGCCGCAGGGCGCGGGCACGAAGCTGTCGAACCTGCTGAAGAAGCCCGAGGACCTGCGTGCTGGGCTATTCACGAACTGGGACAATGAGTGCCGCAAGAAGATTACGAAGGCTGAGATCGTCGAGTGCGATGCCGCCATGACGGCGCACATCGCGAGCCTCGACTTCTCGATATTCCAGGCGACGCCGGTTCTGCGCATCATCGATGCGCACGCCAAGACGTGCTGGTACGCAGCGCGCTTCGGAGGTGGGCTCCCTCACCGTCCTGAACCACTCGCGCCGCCGGCGGTTCCCGCCGACAACGAGACCGTCTTCGTCGGCGAACTCCGGCGCGCATATGCGGACCACCTTAAGCAGGAGGTGAAGGATGTCGACGCAGGTCTCGCTGGTCGTGAGGACCTCCGTGAGCATTTCAACGACGCGCGCGTAGAGTTCTACAGCGCGGAAGGGCTGCGCACGTTCTCGCGCGACACACTGCCTCCTGGCGAGTTTGAGAAGCTCCAAGACGAGGTGCATTCCGGCATCAAGGACGACCTGCGTGGTCAGTACGCAGATGGCTATTGTCGCGTCGTCGCGGTGGTGAAGACGGCGCGTACGCTACCGCTCACGAGCCACGCGCTGATCAGCCGCATCCACAACCGTGACCGGGGTGGCATCTGCCACCAGCTCGCGAACGACGAGAAGGTCTGCTGGGTCAAATGACGACGGAAATCCCGATTCAGCTCGTTTCGCCGTTCAACAGCCCCATCGAGATAGGGTTGCGCGCGCTGTGCGTTCTGACGACCGCGTTCCCGACGGCGTATGCGCTGCAGCGGCTTGTCGTATTCGACTACTTCCTCGTCCATTCCGACGACATCGAGGGCGGCCCCGAAGGGCTGCACCCTCAGACGCCCCATCGCGGCGGTGAGATTCTTGTCCGACGCGGCGTGCTTCAAGAGGGGCTCACTCTCTACGAGAGCCGGGGGCTCGTCGAGCGCATCTACAAGGACGGCGGGATCTTCTTCGCGGCGACCGACAAGTCGGCCGATTTCCTCGACACGCTCAGCACCGAGTACCTCAAGGGTCTTCGTGAGCGCGCCGACTGGGTCTTCGACAACTTCGGCCAACTTGCCGACGGAGAGCTTGAAGCAATGGTGCGGGAGCGCATCGGCACGTGGGGCGCCGAGTTCTCGATGGAGTCCGTTCTCTGGACCGAGGAGGCCCAGTGAGGTTCGGCTTCGCACTTCGAAGACTCTCTCTCTCCGGGCCGGGGAAGGAAACCGCCGAGGTCACATTCACGCGTGGCCTGAACGTCATTGCCGGGCCCTCCGACTCCGGCAAGAGCTTCATCGCGCAGTGCCTCGACTACGCGTTTGGCAGCGGTGACACGCCGAAGGACATCCCCGAAGCGCAGGGCTACAGCTCGGTCGTCCTCGAAATTGAGGCCAACAGTGACCAGCGTGTCTACACGCTCGAGAGGAGTCTGCGAGGCGGTGAGGTCCTTTGCAAGACGGACGGGCAGCCCGATCAGGTGCTCGGGGCGAAACACCAGGGCGGCAAGGAGGACACCGTCTCGCAGTTCCTGCTCGACCTTTCAGGGCTTGGCACTAAGAAGGTGCGCACCAACGAGCAGGGCAAGACGCGCCCGCTCAGCTTCCGCGACATCACCCGGCTCGTCATCATCGACGAAGAGACGGTTATCAAGGAGGACTCGCCGGTTCTGAGTGGGCAGGTGATCCACAAGACCGTCGAGAGCGGCGTCTTCCGCTTGCTCCTCACCGGAACCGACGACTCCTCGATCATCGCGAAGGAAGATCCCAAGGTCGCCAGGGGACGTCAGGCTGGGAAGGTTGAGTTGCTCAAGGCGCTCCTGACGAGCACCCGCGAACGCCTTACCGAGTTTGGTGAAGTGAGCATGCTCATCGACGAGCGAGATCGACTCACTCGGGTTAACGCCTCGATCCAAGCTGCGCTCGTAGAGCGAAACGCCGCCCAAGCCAGCGTCGTGCCTCTGCAAGCGAAGCGCATCACGGCTTGGTCCGCGCTTCGGGCGGTCGATTCGAAGCTCGCGGTCTTGTCGGAGTTGCGGACGCGGTTCGATCTACTGCAGGAGCAGTACTCGTCTGACCTTCGACGCCTCGAGACCATCGCTGAAGCTGGCGTGCGGCTCGACCAGCTTAAGAAGGAGCGTTGTCCCCTGTGCGGCGCGCTCGCCGAGCACCACGACCACACTCATCGTGAAGCGCGCCCCGCGCCGGCGGATGTCTACCGAGCCTGCAAAGCCGAGGCGGCCAAGACGTCCAAGCTGCTTCAGGACCTGCAAACCACCCGGGCCGCTACAGCCGCCGAAGTCGAGCAGCTCCAACGGACCCGGGACACGCGCCAAGGCGATCTCAACGCAATCTCCGCGGAGCTGAAGGCACTGATGGAGCAGCAGGTTGATGTCGCGGCCAAGACAATCGACGACCTTCGTGCGCGCGCGGAGACCTGTCGAAAGGCGATCGAACTCCTAGAGCGTGTGCAAGAGCTGGAGGAACTTCTCGAAGAGGCAAACAAGCCCAAGAAGAAGGAGAAGACCGATGTCGCTGGTGCGGCGGTGAGCACTGCACAGGCAGACCCGTTCAGCAGGGAGGTCGAGGCGCTGCTAACAGCGTGGCACTTTCCTGATCTTGATCGAGTCTCGTTCAGCGAGAACGATCAGGACGTCGTGATCTCCGGCCGCGCGCGGAGGAGCCACGGCAAGGGTGTGCGGGCCATCACGCGGGCCGCGTTCAACCTTGCGCTCCTGCGGCTCTGCGTGGAGGACGAGCGGCCGTTTCCTAATTTCGTCCTAATCGACTCGCCCCTTCTCGTCTACGAGGAGCCCGATGCAGACGAGTCATCGTTCCCGCAAGACATCAAAAAGCACTTCTGGCGCGACGTAAAGGCATCGTTCGCGGAAGCGCAGGTCATCATTATTGAGAATAGCAAGCAGCTACCTGGCGACGACACGATTGACGATGCCAACGTCGTGCTCTTCACGGGAAACGACCAAGGACGGCGCGGATTCATCCCGCAGCCGACAGGCGCCGCATGAGGGCCGAGCAATGACTAGAAGTGGAAGAATCGAAATTCCTGAGGGGCAATGAGTACACCCCGCCACTCCGAATTCGCCTTCGAGACCGTCATCGAAGCACACCTCCTCGATAACGGCTACGTGGAGGTTGCCCGCGAGGGCTTCGACCGCGAGCGCGCGATCTTCCCTGCGACGGTGCTCGCCTTCATTCGTGAGACACAGAAGAAGGAGTGGGACAAACTCGAAGCACTGCACGGTGACAAAACCGGAGAACGAATCCTTACTGATCTATGCAAATGGATGGATCAAAATGGCGCCCTTGCAACATTACGTCACGGCTTCAAGTGCTATGGCCGGACGTTGCACATTGCCTTCTTCAAGGCAGCACACGAGCTCAATTCCGAACTGGAAGTGCGCTATGCCGCGAATCGTCTCGGGATTACCCGGCAGCTCCATTTCTCGGCACGCTCGGAAAAGTCTCTCGATGTCACTCTGAGTCTCAACGGTATCCCTATCGCCACGTTGGAGCTCAAGAATCCGCTGACGGGCCAGACTGTGGAGGAGGCGCGCCGACAGTACAAACATGATCGAGACCCGCGCGAGTGCATCTTCGAGTTCAAACGGCGCACCCTCGTCCACTTCGCAGTAGATACCGAGTCTGTGCTGATGACTACTCGGTTAGCTGGGACTGCTACACACTTTCTTCCGTTCAACAAGGGCTGTGATGGTGGGGCCGGCAATCCCCCAGATCCGGCCGGGCGTACGTATCGCACAGCCTATCTCTGGGAAGAGGTGCTGCAACGGGACAGCCTGCTCGACCTCCTGGCACGTTTTATCCACCTACAAATCGAGGAGAAGCGAGACGACCAGGGCCGCAAGGTCAAGAAGGAGACGATGATCTTCCCGCGCTATCACCAGCTCCAGGCTGTGCGCATGTTGGTGGATGCCGCGAGACTCGAGGGTGTGGGGCACAACTACCTTATCGAACATTCGGCGGGGAGCGGCAAGAGTAACACCATTGGCTGGCTGACCCATCGATTAGCCTCGCTGCATGATGCAGCCAATCAACGCGTCTTCGACAGTGTGATCGTGGTGACCGATCGTGTTGTGCTTGACCAGCAACTGCAAGACACGATCTACCAGTTCGAGCACAAACGGGGCGTAGTACAGCAGATCGACGAAAGTTCGCGACAACTCGCCGAAGCGCTCGAAAACGCGGTGCCGATCATCATCACCACGCTGCAGAAATTTCCCTTCGTATCAAATCAACTGATTAAGCTAGCTGAGAAACGCGGCGAGACGAGCGTCGGCACACTCACGACCCGCCGCTGCGCGGTCATCATCGACGAGGCGCATAGCTCACAGGGTGGTGAGACCGCGACCGAGTTGAAGGGAGTGCTTGGCGGTGAAAATCTGCGAGAGGAAGCGAAACGGCGCGCGGCGGAGGAAGGCGATGACGACATGGAGGAGCTCTTCCGCAGCATGGCGAAGCGAGGGCGGCAGGCGAACCTGAGTTTCTTTGCTTTCACAGCCACTCCGAAGCATAAGACACTCGCCGTGTTTGGCCATGATGGACAACCGGCCCACCGTTATACGATGCGGCAGGCGATTGAAGAAGAGTTTATCCTCGACGTGCTGAAGTCCTACACGACATACGCTACTTATTTCAAACTGCTTAAAGCCTGCGACGATGATCCGCACGTCGAGCGGAAGAAAGCTGCCAAGGCGTTGGCGCGATTCATGAAGACCCATCCGGTCAACGTTTCACAGAAGACCGAGGTGATGGTCGAGCACTTCAACGCTGTTAGTCGGCACAAGATTGGTGGACGGGCAAAAGCTATGGTGGTTACGGGCTCACGCCAAGAAGCGGTACGATACAAACAACGGTTCGATGCGTACATCAAGGAGAAGGGCTATCCCATCAAGACACTGGTGGCTTTTTCCGGCACAGTGCAGGATAAGAAATTCAAGGACGTGACCTATACCGAGGAAGGGATGAACCTGGGTATCCGTGAAAAGGAACTTCCCGAGAAGTTCGCCTCACAGGAGTATCAGGTTCTTCTAGTTGCAGAGAAGTACCAGACCGGATTCGACCAGCCGCTGCTGCACACGATGTATGTGGATAAACGACTCGCGGGCATTCAAGCCGTGCAAACGCTCTCGCGCCTCAACCGTATCCATCCTTTGAAGGAAGATACCTTTGTCCTCGATTTTGTGAACGACCGGCAGGAAATACGCGAGGCTTTCAAGACGTATTATGAAGGCGTAAAGATGGGCGAGGAAGTTGACCCTGCGCACATGTACCAGATCAAAAGTGAGTTGGATGCCGCCGGTGTCTACCTAGCCGAAGAAGTTGCGCGCTTCTGTGATGTGTATTTCAAACCGAAGCAGCGACAGAGTGCCATGGATCATCAGGCCATGAATGCTGCGCTCGATCCCGCAGTCTCTCGCTTTACGGTTCGGCAGCGAGATGATGAAAATGAGACTGAGTTATGGCGCGGCAAGACGCAGGACTACCGGAATCTGTATGGCTTCCTGAGTCAGGTCATTCCATA
>JANOJW010000266.1:0-3909 GCA_031418955.1 Hyphomicrobiales bacterium
ACCGGCTTTCAGCCGTTCGCCGACGCCATCCTGAAGAAGCTCATCACCGAGATCGCGACTCCTGGCGACCCGGCGCGCGGGGCCTCATTCGCCTGATCCGATCACACGATCGTGACGAGGCCCCTGCGTCCCGGCTTTACCGATTTACGATACACCTCGTCACCGAATTCGAGTCCGCGGCCGCCCGCCGCCCATTCACTGTTGCCGAACGCCCATGTCTGACCAGCCCACAACCCGTCCCCCCGGCCGCCCGCGCAGCGAGGCGACACGGTCAGCCATTCTCGAGGCGGCGGCGCAGTTGCTCGAGGCGGAGCCCTATCCGAAGATCTCGATCGAGCGTATCGCCGCCGAGGCCAAGGTCGGCAAGCAGTCGATCTATCGCTGGTGGGACAGCAAGGCCGACGTGCTGCTCGAGGCCTACACCGAGCGGGCCCTGAGGCGGCTGCCGAGCTTCAAGCGCTCGGGCGATGCCTTCCGCGATCTCGAGAGCCTGCTCGGCGCGTTCTTCGCCAACACGCGCATCCCGGCAGTCGGCAAGACCATCCGCAGCCTGATTGCGGAGTCCCAGCACGACGCCGAGTTCCGCGCCAAGTTCAACGGCGTGTTCGTCGCGACGCGCCGCGCGATGATCAGGGACACGATCGCTGTGGGCATCGAGCGCGGCGCGATCCGCCGCGACATCGATGTCGAGTGCGTCATCGACGTGATCTACGGCGCGTTCTGGTACCGATTGTTGACCATCGGTCCCGACGGGCTCGACGACGCCTTTGCCACGAGCCTCGTCGCGCTGATCCGGCCGGGCATCGAGGTCCGCTGAGCCTCGCGGCGCGCAACGCGCCGCCCCGTGCCACACCTCGTCCCACACTGATGCTTGCCTTTACCGACCCTTAACGCGCTTCACGCATAGTCGGGGGCAGTCGCGTTGTGTCCCGTTGCGTCCTGAGTGAAAGGCGTTGTGTCCCATGTCGCGTTCCGTCGCGTTGTCGAAACCGTCGATCCTTGTCGCCGCACGCCTTTGCGTGATCGGCGCGGCTGTCGTGCTCTCGGGCTGCGCCTCCAAGCAGGCATCCTACGAGCCGCCCGCGCGCGTCGCAGGCCCGCCGCCCGATCAATGGAAGGTCGAGATCGAGGAGGATGGCCTGCCGACCCAGATCGGCCAGCGCAATCCGAGGCCCCTGCAGGATGATCCGCGCGAGCCGTGGAGCCCCAACTACGGCCGCTCGGCGTCGCAGAAAGCCGCACCTGCCGCGACGGCTCCCGTTTCGCCGGTGGCACAGGGCAACGCGACGACCGCACGCCGCCCTGCCGTCCGCGTCACCGAGATGGACGAGGACGCCATCGTCCGCCGCGCCATTGCCGAGCACGAGATGCGCCGCAGCGATTGAGGGGGCGCGACGCAACCCAACCGACCGCCCGTTGATCCAGCCCTCGACGCTGTCGGCACGTCTGCATTGCGGATAATCGGACCCAGGTCGGCTGGCGAGCCCTGGTCGGCTGGCGATGCGACGCGCTTCCATGGCATGTTCGAGCGATCGCGCAGCGAAGGAGCACGCCCATGGCCGCCAAGCCGAAAATCGACCTGAAGAACCCAGCACTCGAGCGCATGCGGTCGGGCGGGGTGGCCCTCGGACTCAGCGTCCGGCTGGCGCGCAGCCCTGAGATCGTGCGTATCGCCAAGGCGACGGGCCACGACTTTCTGTTCATCGACGGCCAGCACGCTGTGTTCAACGTCGAGACCGCGGCGAACCTCGCCTCGACGGCGATCCCGCTCGGCATCGCCCCGATGTACCGCGTGCTGGGGCTCAATGATCCCAACGTCGCGGGTCTGCTCGACAACGGCATCACCGGCATCATCTTCCCCGATATCAACACGGCCGAGGAAGCACGCCGCGCCGTCGAGATGTGCAAGTTCGCTCCAATCGGACGCCGCTCGGTCGGCGCCGTGTTTCCGCAGTTCGACTGCGAGACGCCGCCGCTCGCCGAGGCGCTGCCCGCGCTCAACGCCTCGACCGCGGTCGTGATCATGGTGGAGACGGGGAAGGGACTCGAGAACATCGAGACGATCGCAGCTGTCCCGGGGGTCGACGTGATCCACATCGGCACCAACGACCTGATGGTCGACCTCGGCAAGCCCGGCCGCCTCGACGACCCGGCGGTGGAGAAAGCGCTCGACCGCGCGGTCGCCGCCTGCCGGGCCAACAAGATCTTCGCGGGCTGCGGCGGCATCCGCGACATCAAGCGGCAGGCGGCAATCGCCAAGCGCGGCATCCAGTATTTCACCACGCAGAGCGACACGGGCTTCCTGCTGGCGGCGGCCAAGCAGTGGGTCGATGGCGTCAGGGGCGGGTGAATTGGGGAAGGCCGGTGGCTCCGAAACCACGCAGGTGTTACGTTGGCCCCGATCGCGCGCAACCGAGTTGCAAGGCAATGTCCGTCACCGCCAAGAAGCTGCCGCCACTGATCACCGTCGATGAGTTCCTGGCTCGGTCGGGAGACGGCACAGGCACGATCTATGAGCTGGTCGATGGCATGCTGCGCGCCCAGGACGCCGCGAGTGACGGGCACGGCACGATTCAGGCCAATCTGTCTCGGCTGATCGGCAATCACCTCGTGGCTGTGCGGCCGCATTGCCGCGTCGTCGCCAATCCCGGGATCCGACCGCATCTTCATGCGCAGTGGAACCATCGAATCCCTGAGCTTGGCGTGACCTGTACGGCGCATCGCGCCTCCGTGCATGCCACGCCCGATCCGGTCTTGCTGATCGAGATCCTTTCGCCGTCGAACGCGGCCGACACCTGGAGCAACATCCCGCTCTACGCCACGCTTCCGTCCGTGACGGAAATCGTCATCGTGGACTCGACGAAGGTCAGCGTGGAAGTTCTGCGTCGCCTTGCTGATGGCAGTTGGCCAAAGGATCCTGCGACCCTTGCTACAGGAGCAGCCCTGCGTTTCGTCAGCATCGGCCTCGATGTTCCGATCGCCGAAATCTACCGCGGAACGGACTTGGGCTGACGCGAGCGAGGCTTTGCGGGAGCCCGTTTGTCGGCAGTGGTCCGGAGCAGTCACGCGATCCCGCGATAGATGTCGGCGAGGGGGATCACCAAGAGCAGCGGCTCGATCGATAGGCTCGCCGCCGTGCCCGACACTTCCACTGGCGTCGAGGGGAACGCGCCGTCAGTGCCGCGCATCCACACGTAGCACTTTGCGATGTTCTGCTCGGCGACGATATAGGCGTGCAGCGACGCGAGGCTCGTATACTCGCCGGGCTTCACAGTCAGATCGAGTGCGCGCGTGCTCGGCGACAGCACCTCGACGATCAGCTCGGGCGATGCGGTCGCGAGCGAGTCGAGGTCGATCGGCGCGCGCTCGACGAGGACATCGGGTTGCCGCACCGTCTCGGCCGTATCCACGCCGCGGGCATGGCTGGACACGAGCCAGTGCTCGATTCCAAGCTGTCGCTCGATCACCGACACGAACCGCTGCGCGACGGTAGAATGCCAGCCCGTACCCGCCGTCATCTGTTGCACGATCAGCCCCCTGTCGTACTCGAAGCGTCCCTCCGATTGCGACCGCACGAAATCGAAGTACGTCGCCTTGTCGACGGGGATGTGCGCGCGGGCGTTCATCGTGCTCTCACTCCGCGGCTTGCGTGCCCTGGTACCCTAGCTGCGCGTTGAGCTTGGCGATGAGGTCGAGGGCGGCTGACGCGATGTTGGTGCCGGGGCCGAACACAGCCTTGGCGCCGGCCTTGAACAGCGCGTCGTAGTCGGCCGGCGGGATGACGCCGCCGACGACGATCATGATGTCGCCGCGCCCCTCTTTGTCCAACGCCGCTTTCAATTCGGGTACCAGCGTCAAATGTCCGGCCGTCAACGATGACACGCCGACGACATGGACGTCGTTCTCGAC
>JANOJW010000267.1:0-2923 GCA_031418955.1 Hyphomicrobiales bacterium
CGAGCAACACCACCGACATCGGCTACAAGCGGACAGGCCCACCCACCCTGCCGCCGCCCGCCGTCGCCGACGCCCGCAAGAAGGCCGACGACGCGAAGAAGAAGGCCGAGGCCGACAAGCGCGAAGCGGAGGCTCGGCGCGAGGCAGAGGAGAGGATGAGCCGGGACGACTCCAGGCCGGCAGAGTTGCGGCGCCAGGAGGAGAGAGAGCGCGCGGAGAGGCAGGCGCGCGAGGCCGAGCGGAGCTACAAACAGCCGTCGGGTGGCGCAGGCCCGACCGTGTCGCTCCCGCCGCCATCGCCCCCATCGGCCCCCCGGCCTTCGGCTCCGTCGTCACCGCCAGCGGGAGGAGCGTCGCCGCCGGCCAAGTCCGCGCCGACGCCACCCCCTGCCGCGCAGCCCGCGCCTGAAACCGCCCGCCCCCGCTCCATCACGCCGGCGCCGGGCGGCAGCGCCACGGCGCCCACCGAATGGGATGTGGTGCCGGTGTTCTATGGCACCGACCGCAACCAGCGCAGCCTCCAGACCAAGCAGGGCCCGCGCTTGGCCTACGGCGCGGACCGCGCCAACCGTGTGGAGCTCGGCCGCGCGCTGGTGACGGTACCGAAGATCCATCAGGTGCCAAAGCTCGAGCGCCCGTGGAAGGTCACCGTGCCGTTCGTCGACTGGTCGCTCTACGAGGAGGCCGAGGATCCGCGCAAGCATTTCACCATCCAAGAGATCCGCACGATGTCGAAGGGCGATCTCCTCGCCCTCGTCCGCGCGCGGCTCGGCGCATCAGCAAACTTCCGCAACCAGGCGCTGGTGATGATCCACGGCTACAACACCGACTTCGATTATGCCCTCTACCGGTCGGCCCAGATCACCTACGACCTCGCCTTCGACGGCGCCTCGTTCCTCTACAGCTGGCCGTCCGGCGGGGGCGTTGCGCAGTATCTCTATGACCTCAACAGCGCCGCCCAGGCCGAGCCCCATCTCACGCAGTTCCTCGATATGGTGCTGTCGGACTCCGGGGCCGAGCGCGTCAACCTGATCGCGCACAGCATGGGCGGCAATCTGCTGCTGCAGGTGCTCCGCCATATGAAGGCGCGCAATCCGGCGATCGCGTCCCGCATCAACCAGATCATCCTGGCGGCCCCCGACGTCGACATCGACACGTTCAGCTTTCTCGCGGGCGAGATCCGTGGCGTCGGCCGTGGCATCACGCTCTATGCCTCGTCGACCGACGTCGCCCTCCAGGTCTCCCGACGCTTTGCGGGTGACAGGCCGCGGGCTGGCGACGTACCCGCAGGCATCGGTCCAGCCGTCGTCGGCGGCGTCGATACGATCGACATCTCGGCGCTCTCGACCGAGTACTTCGCGCTCGGCCACGCCAGCTATGCCGAGAAGACGCCACTGCTCCGCGACATCGACCTGCTGCTGCGAACCGGCCAGCGCCCACCCGACCAGCGCTTCCCGCTCTACCGGAAAGTGCCGACCGCGAAGGGCGACTACTGGCTGTATCCGGGCACGAACTGAAGGTCCGTCATCCCGGACAGAGCCGCCGTCGCGAACGGGATGACGAAGCGTCGAGTTGCATCGGCTCCGTTTTTTTCCTCGCCCGGAGAACCGTTTCGTGTATAAGGCCCGCGTGCGCCGAGCCTGAGTTTCAGGCTGGCGCCGCCCTCCGCGACCCTGCTGGACGACATCCCGGCTTGGCCGCCAACCGGTGCCTCCCGACCACAACACTGTCGGCGGGATCACCTACACCCAAGTTTTAGAAAGGATATTCGATGTCGCTGACGACTGAGAAGAAGGCCGATGTGATCAAGGCCCATGCCCGCAAGTCGGGCGACACGGGCTCGCCCGAGGTGCAGGTCGCAATCCTCACCGAGCGCATCAACGGCCTCACCGACCACTTCAAGACCCACAAGAAAGACAATCACTCCCGCCGCGGCCTGCTCAAGATGGTGAGCCAGCGCCGCCAGCTCCTCGACTACGTCAAGTCGAAGGACGAAGGCCGCTACCAGAAGATCATCGAAAAGCTGGATCTGCGCCGTTGACGGGGCCCTGGACATCCAGGATGGCCTGGACATCCAGGACAACGGGGGCCCCGATCGCCCTCCCGACAGGCATGACCGCAGCGCTGGCTCCCGCGGGGAGTTGACGGCGCTTGGCGGCGTTTGCGCGCGTCCGGCAGGGGCCGGTGCGCGATCCACGACCGAGAGAAGAGACAGACACCCATGTTCGACATCCACACCGTTGAAATCGACTGGGGCGGCCGCAAGCTCCGCCTCGAGACCGGCCGCATGGCCCGCCAGGCGGACGCTGCCGTCTACGCGAGCTACGGCGAGACCAGCGTGCTCGCCACCGTCGTCGCTTCCCGCAACGTGAAGCCCGGGATCGACTTCTTTCCGCTCACCGTCAACTACCAGGAAAAGACCTTCGCCGCCGGCAAGATTCCGGGGGGCTTTTTCAAACGCGAAGGCCGTCCGTCCGAGAAGGAGACGCTGACCTCGCGCCTGATCGACCGGCCGATCCGCCCGCTGTTCGTCGAGGGTTTCAAGCATGAGACCCAGGTCGTCATCACCGTGCTCTCCCATGACCTCGAGAACGATCCCGACATTCTCGGCCTGGTTGCGGCCTCCGCCGCGCTGACCCTCTCCGGGCTCCCGTTCCTCGGCCCCATCGGCGGCGCCCGCGTCGGCCTCATCGACGGCGCCTACGTGCTCAATCCCATGCTCGACGAGATGCAGAAGAGCGAGCTCGACCTCGTCATCGCCGGCACGCACGATGCTGTCATGATGGTCGAGTCCGAGGCAAAGGAACTCACCGAGCAGAAGATGCTCGACGCCGTGATCTTCGGCCAGCGTGGCTTCCAGCCGGTGATCCAGGCGATCATCCAGCTCGCCGAGAAGGCCGCGAAGGAGCCGTGGAATTTCCAG
>JANOJW010000268.1:0-6019 GCA_031418955.1 Hyphomicrobiales bacterium
GGACACCATCATGGCCCCGGAGAATCCCCCGCCGTTGATCGACAGCGTCAGTCGGTTGTTGCTGGCTTGGCCCGTGACATTGCCGGCAGCATTGAACGTGCGCTCCTCCCAGCTGCCGGAGACCCGACCGCTTTGGGACACGAGATTGGCTCTGAGGTCGATCTTGTTGCTCGCCGACGCACACCGAATGGCCAGTCCGAGGCCGGTGCCGTCTTTCGGCGTGTAGTAGGCCTTGCATTTCAGGGCCTCGGATTCGCCGTTGGCGAGGCGGATCTGGCCGGAGCCCGTCCAGCTGCCGTTGAGGCCGGCGAACGCGCCTTCTGCTTTCGCCGGCGCCGCATGCGCCAGGCCCAAATTCGCTGCAGCTAAAATCAATGCCACGGCGGTGGTCCGCCGCACAGTCTGCGCTGTTGCGCTACGCATCGCCATCGTGTCCTCCCCGACGCCTGCGCCTGCACTCAAATCAGTAGCGTCGCGAGCTTAGTGCATGCCCGACAAGTCTTTAAATCGTGTTTCATGCTGGCGCACTCAAGCCCTGTCAATGTTGCCATCATGCCACATTTTCTCACATCGTAAATTTGTCTTCATGGTCTTCATGAACGCCAACCAAACCTCACGGACCCAGCGGCGCGAAACTTGCTGCCCTTTGTGGGTTTAGCCGACCCGGCCGCGCCGAATTGGAGCAAAGTACCAATGATCGACCATCACCCGCCGGGTCCAGCTTACTCCCGCCCGCGATCAAACGCCCGGGTTCTTGTTGCGAGCGTTGGCGCGCTGGTGGAGTACCGCCTCACCCTGGCGCTGGTGGCGTTGATGCGGGCGCTGTTGGTCGCTGTGGCGGCAACCGCAGCTATTGCAGCGGCTTATCTCGTCAAATCGGCGCTCGGGATCGACCTGATGGCCGGGCCATCGCCCCTCCACGACCTGCTTTATCCCCTGATCCGAGGCTGAGCCGGATCAAAGGGCATGGGAGAGCGCACGGGCACGCGGTAGACTCGAGGGAGCTCTCGCAATGGAGGTCCGCCCGTGGGACCACTCGTCTCCCTCTCGATCGGCGACTTGTGCCTGGCCGGTGTGTTGGTGTTGGCGGTCGGCGCGCTGTCCGTCGTGCAGGGCCTCGGGCTCGAACGCCGGCTGGTCGTCTCGGCGTTGCGCATGACGGTACAACTCGCTGCCGTCGGCTATGTGCTGAAAATCGTGTTCGCGCAGGGCTCGCCCGTGTGGACGGCCCTGGTGGCGCTGATGATGACGGCAATTGCGGCGCAGGAGGCGGGGCGCCGCCAAGGGGACGGCTACGGTTCATACCTGATCGCGGGCATCACGCTGCTGGCGGTCGGGCTGCTGACCACCGCCTACGTCACCGCCGTCGTGATGTCCGCCGAATCCTGGTCGAGCCCACGCATCTTCCTGCCGATTCTCGGCATGGTGCTTGGCAATGCGTTGACCGCCGTGGCGCTGGTGTTGCGGTCCGTCAGCGAGGCGGCCAGCGGCGAGAGGGCGGCGATCGAGGCGCGGCTGGCGCTCGGTCATTCGCGCGAGGACGCGTTCCGGGGGATCGTGCGGCGGACGCTCGCCACCGCCCTGCTGCCGACGCTCAACAGCATGGCGGTCGCCGGCGTGGTGTCACTGCCCGGCATGATGACCGGGCAGATCCTTGCCGGGGCCGATCCGGTGGAGGCTGCCAAGTATCAGATCATGATCCTGTTTGCGATCGCAGGGTCGTCGGCGCTGGCAGCGACGGTGGCGGCGCACGGTGCGGTTCGGCTCGTGACCGACGACCGCGACAGGCTGCGGCGCCCCCCGTCGCGTTGACCGCGCACGAAAAAAGGGCCGCTCATGAGGAACGGCCCAAGTCCAGGGAGGAAACGCCCAAGGTGGGCTGTGGGGACCGCGGCACAGCCGCGCCCACGAAAATCGCTATGAGCTTATTCGCCGTGTACGGCAAGACGAACCGAACGGCTCACTTTCGCATTCAGTGCAGTCTCGTTCGACATGTGGCTTTGTTGCCACTGGATCTTGTGTCAGTAGTGCATCACTTTGGCGATCGACCTCGACAGACTGACACGGAGCGCCCGCCTTGCCTGCCAGCCGACCGCCCATCCGCGCCTATCTCGAAACGGCCCACGCCCTCGCCGACGTCTCCGGCAAGGTCATCCTGCCACATTTCCGCAAACCGATCGCGATCGAGAACAAGGCGCAGTCGGGGAAGCCCTTCGACCCGGTGACGACCGCCGACAAGGCAGCCGAGCGGGCGATCCGCAAGGCGCTGGCGATCCGCCATCCCGAGCACGGCATCCTCGGCGAGGAGTACGGCCGCGCCGAGAGCGCTTCGCCCTACACCTGGGTGATCGACCCGATCGACGGCACCAAGGCGTTCATCACCGGGACGCCGCTGTGGGGCACGCTGATCGGCCTCCAGCACGAGGCGCGGGCCATCCTCGGTCTGATGGACCAGCCGTTCACGGGCGAGCGAATCTGGTCGGACGCCAAGGGCACGACCTGGCGGTTGCCCGGCGGCAAGACGCGCCGTGTCACGACGCGGGCCTGCCCGCGGCTCGAGGATGCGACCATCTCCACGACCAACCCGGATCTGCTGGCTACCGGGTTCGAGCGCGACACCTTCGAGGCACTCAAGGCTCGCGCGCGCATGGCCCGCTACGGGGGCGACTGCTACGGGTACTGCCTGCTGGCGGCGGGACATATCGACATCATCGCTGAGTGTGGCTTGAAGCCCTACGACGTGGTTGCGTTGATCCCGATCATCGAGGCGGCGGGCGGGCGCATCACGGCCTGGGACGGCGGACCGGCCGAGCCCGGCGGGCGCATTCTGGCAGCAGGCGATCCGCGGCTGCACGAGCAGATCCTGCGCCTCATCGCCAAGCGCTGAACCACCGTTTCGCCAGGCTACGGCTTGCCATCGCTCGGCGCCGTCTCCAGTGTCGGACCAGGACACTCCGGGGACACACATGCTCGCCAACATCGACGCCAACTGGATCGAGGCCGTCGGATGGGCGGCGGCCGTGGCGGGCCTGTTCTCGACCTACTCGCGCACCATGATCCCGCTGCGCATCGCCTCGATCGTGGCCAACGTTCTGTTCATTGGCTACGGCGCGCTGCGCGGCATCTGGCCGACGGTGATCATCAACTGCATCCTGCTGCCGCTCAACGTGATCCGACTGCGCGACATGTACCGGCTGATCACCGACGTGCGCGAGGCCGCGACCGGCGATCTCAACGCCGCGTGGCTGCGCTCGTTTGTCACCCGCAAGCGCTATCTCGCCGGTGAGACACTCTGGCGGGCGGGCGACCGGGCGCAGGAGGCGCTCTACGTATTCTCCGGAACCATCGAGCTGCCCGAGATCGGCAAGCGCCTCCAGGCCGGCGCGCTGATCGGCGAAATGGGCCTGTTCGATCCGAAGGGCGAGCGCCTCGTGTCCGCCCGATGTCTGACCGAAGTCGAGGTCGGCACCATCACCTACGACGAGTTCCGGCTGCTGTACTTCCAGAACCCGGAGTTTGGCTTCTATCTGCTGCGGCTGGTCGGCGGCCGCATGCGCGAGAACGTCGATCTCGGCGGCGTGCGGTGAGGGTTGATGGGCCGGCTGGCTGGACTGAAACCCACGGTCTTAGACCTTCACGTCATGGCCGTTCGTCGGCGACTGAGTGCGGCAATCGAGCCACGTTCAGAAACTACTTGCCTGCGTGCCTTAAATCGCCCGCGCATTGCCGCCTTTCGGTCATGATCGGCACGCGTTACTCGCGCGTGCAGACGGCATGCCGATGAACGTCCATAAGATCTCAGCAGGGGTGACGTTGATCAGCGGCTGGCCTCAACGCGAGGCCGAGCCAACCGATGCAGAAGGCGTGTGCGGGTCGAGGGCCCCGCACACGCTTTTTTCATGTCATTTTTCGTGCCCGGCGCCGCGCACGTGCACGCTGTATCGTGTCAAGCCGCAGCTGTGATTGATCCCCGATCAGCTATCGCTGTGGACGAAACGCAATCCGTGCGAGCGCTGCCCCGCTGTCGTCGCTTAACTGTTCGCCATGGGGCCGGCTGGTGAGTGATTGGCGGGGGCGCTATAGCCCGATCATGCACGGCATCGAGCGGGACGCTGGCCGGCTCCATTTCCTCGACAATCTCGACGCAAACAGGCAGCCGAAGCCCACTCTCTGAGTTGGCGCTTCGGATGCCCACTTCGCATCCGCGCGAGTTGGCGCTCCGGATGCCCGCGTCGGAACGCCTCAGCCGACCGGTACCGTCGCCTTCATCGACGGACGGTCGTTCATGGCGGTCATGAAGGCTGCGACCTTCGGGTGGGCCTTACGCCAGTCGACCTGAGCGTAGCGGAAGTCGAACCAGCCGAGCGCGCAGGCGCAGGCGATCTGGCCGGGCGTCAGCGGGCCCGTGAGTTGCTTGGCGTAAGTCGTCTCCATGGCATCGATGGCGCCGGTCAACTTCGCCATCTGGCCGCTTGTCCACTCCTCCCAGCGCTTGGCCTCGGGCCTCATCGCGCCCTCGTAGCGCATCAGGATGCCGGCATCGAGCAGGCCATCGGCCAGCGACTCGAGCGTCATGTCGTCGAACGCGGCCTGTCCAGCGGGACGCAGC
Source organism: Hyphomicrobiales bacterium (assembly GCA_031418955.1). Taxonomy (GTDB): domain Bacteria; phylum Pseudomonadota; class Alphaproteobacteria; order Rhizobiales; family Hyphomicrobiaceae. The sequence goes on from JANOJW010000268.1 coordinate 4,610, forward strand.
GCGGGCGCCTTCAGGCTGTCGACGTAGGCGCAGATGACGGAGCTGTCGAACAGCGCGCGGCCGTCGTCGGTGATCAGGCACGGCACCTTGCCGAGCGGATTCTTGGCGACGAGGTCGGCGCCGCGCGTCAGCGGGCTCGCTGACGTCGCCATGCGCTCGATCTTGCCGTCGAGCCCCTTCTCGATGGCGAGCACGGTGACCTTGCGCACGTACGGCGAGGTCGGGGAAAAGAACAGCTTCATGGGCACAGGCCTCCGTTGCGGGCCGGGCGGATCCCGGGCCGGATTCGGGGGCACTGTGCTACTTGGACGGAGCGACCGCAACCGGGGCAGATATGCGCGCCATACGCAGACGTGCAACCATGCCTCGCGGAACGCACAGCGCGAGCGCCGATCCCGCCGGACCCGACAGCAGCACTACTAGCCCCGCAAGCACGATCGGCAGCAGGCCCCACATGGTGCCGATCAGCAGCAGCACGGCGGCCACCGCCCAGAGCACGGCGATGATGTGCTCGACGAGGGCCAGGAGCTTCGACTGCGAGTGACGGCGCAGCATGCCGCGGCGGTTACCGGGCATCGGGTGCCAGAGGTTCAGCAGTGCGGTCGACACGCAGGCGCCGGCGGCCAGCGCCATCGCCAGAACCGCCGCTTTGAGCGAAATCATCGCGAGGGCGACCAGCGGCACGACCATCATGGCGGCGACTGGGGCGGCGATGGCGACCAGCTTGGCGCGATCGACGGCTGACGGTGCGACCGGCGCAGAGGCGATCAGCTCCGGCGCGTCCTCGCCCGAGACGGTCAGCCACGCGAGCGAGGCTGCGACCTGCGCCGCGATCACGACCAGCGATGGCGCGATGGCGACGGCGGCGGGCAGCGCGCCGCTCTTCAACAGTACGATGACCAGCGGGATGGTGTAGACGATCTGCAGCGAGATCTGCGCGAAGAGACCAGGGTCGCGCAGCAGCAGGCGCCATTCCTTGCGGCGGAGCGAGGCGGCAGGGCCGGTGCGGAAGCGCAGCGGGCGGTCGATACCCGGGACGTTGCGCTTCGATGACACGGAGACGCCGGTCGCGGCGAGGCTGGCTGACGCGAAGCGCTCGCTCAGCAGCCAGACGGCGATGCCGAACAGGACTACGGCTGCGGCGACAAGCATGGCGATTGACCCGCCGTCGCCGAGCGCTGCCGCAACGGGCAATGCCAGCACCCGGCGCAATACAGTGCCCGTCGATCCACCGTCGACAAGCCAGGCCATCACAGCCGCCTGCAAATGATCGGGCAGCAGGATGACGATCTGGGCGGCCAGCACGAAGCCGCCGCCGATCAGGGCGCCGGTGAGCTGCACGATCAGCCGCGCCCGCCGCGCGCCGCACAGGAAGAAGAGGCCGATGCCGGTGAACAGGGCCAGCGCCGT
>JANOJW010000269.1:0-1669 GCA_031418955.1 Hyphomicrobiales bacterium
TTGTCCGAGTGCAGGCGGCCCACTCTCTTTGGCGCTCGATCAGACATGCTCGAACATACCATACCGAAGCCCCCAAGCCCTCGCCCTTGTTCAAATATCCCACGGGGCGCGGGGTGTGAAACCCCGCCAGACGCCGGAGCAAAGCGAAGGCGGCAAGAAAGATTGCGCGTCAGCGCTCCATAGCTTGCAGTGCAGCCCACTCGCTCAGGACCCACCAAGGGGATGGGACCGCCACCCCTCTCCGCCTTGTCGCTCGCCCTCTTGGGGAGGGCAAGCGAGCGACGGCGGCTCCGAGGGGATGGACGGTCGAGCCAAGCTCCGATCAAAAAAGAGAAAAATCTACCCGCCCGCCCCATTTTTGAGGCGATTTCTGTGTGGAATGCCGGCAACGGCGGTGCGCGCGTGTTTGCGGCAATGAGCGTAGATAGCGCGGAGCCTGTGGTGGCGCGCATTGAGCTTCGCGTAGAGGTCCGGAATGGTACTTTCCATGAGCTGCCTCAAGGTCGCGATATCGCAACTGAGCGGCTCATTCTCGACGCGTCCCCATGTGCCGCCGACGTAGTCGATACTGACGACGCCCGTCGTGTCGAGGACGCCGCTCCCTTCCGTGATCGGCAGAAAGTTGAGATGCGCGTCCGTGCAGCGGCAGCCGCGCCTCAAGCAATACTGGTCGAGCACGACGTGCTCGCTGCCGTCCACAACCACGTGCATCGTCTCGGCGAAGGGCAGGATGTCGTTGTAAGCCTGCATCAGCGACGACCGCTCGATCTCATCGACATCGAAACGAGCGTCGATCTCGGCCGGTTTGGCCATCTCCGTCTCGCGGCTCTTGATCATGTAATGAATTCTGCCGAGGAGATCGAAATCGCCGGGCTCCATCGCGGCGAGCACGGCCTCGGCGAAGGCGAGGTCGGATGGTGAGGCAGTCGTCCTGAACTTGCCGTCGATGGTCATAGTTCCAAGGTCCAATGCCACCGTGCGCTCCGGCGCAGGCGCCGATTCACCGGCGCCGCCCGCGGCGCGCGCGCGAAACGCGATTGTCATCGTCAGGCACCGGCAAGCCGGGTTCCTGCAGGCATCGGCGACGCAGTCGTAGTCCCCGAGACCGTCGCCCCGGGGAAGGCTCGCGACGAGCCGCCTCGTTTCTGGATCGATGGCAAAAACCATGCAGGGCTCCATCGGATGTCGCGCCGCGCACACGCGGGACGCTCGGGTTCCACAGTCAGCCTAGCCGTGCATCGGATACGCCGCGATGGATGGGTGCGATGTAGCTGTGGATGGTCGTGAAATTACCGGCATGTCGCTGTCGACCAGCACCGGCATGCCGGCGCGTGCGCTGGCGGCCAGCGTCGTCGGGCATCGTCCGGCACCCCGGGCGCGGTTGGACGTGCCTGCCGCAGAGCACATCCAGAGCACGGTTGCGATGATGTCCGCAACATCGCGCTGACGCGGCTGCGGTAACTGCCTGGCGATGTCGAGAACTATGACGAGGCGCTAGGTCCATCGAACCAGTCTACCGTGTCGGCTGCCGGTGCTGAGGTGAGCGATGTCACGGCCGCTTCTTGAGCAGGAGTTGGATGGCGAACGCCCGGCGGTCGGTTCTCGGCGCCACACGCAGGGCCGTGATCGCCGCCTCGGCTCGGGCCACCCAATCCAATGCCTCCGCCCG
>JANOJW010000270.1:0-4385 GCA_031418955.1 Hyphomicrobiales bacterium
GCACGTGGAACTTCCTCACCAATTGGAACGCGCTCGAGAAGCCGTTCTTCACCGACGTCCTACCGAAGGCTTCGGGCGGTAATCTCACCGGCAATATCAAGGCGGTGAACGAGCTGAACCTCAAAGGCGGCGAGCTTCTCCGGCTGCTGAAGCAGGGCGTGTTCGACTTCGCCTTCGCACTGCCGATCTACGTCGAGGACGGCGGCGCCATCATCGAGGCGGTCGATATCGCCGGCGTCGCCCGCTCGTTCGAGATGAACCGCGAGATCTCCAAGATCTGGCTGCCCGAGATGCAGAAGGTCATGCGCGAGAAGCACGGCGCGCTGATCCTGGGCACCCACACGTGGCCCGAGCAGGACTTCTATTGCCGCGGCGACTTCAAGAGCGTCGAGGACTTCAAGGGCAAGAAGGTGCGCGTGCAGGGCACCTCGCAGTCCGATCTCGTGACTGCGTTCGGCGCCACCGGCGTAACCATCGCCTTCGGCGAGGTCGTGCCGGCGCTCGAGAAGGGGGTCGTCGACTGCGGGATCACCGGCACCATGCCGGCCTACAAGGCGAAGTGGCCGGAAGTGACTCAAACTCTGTTCCGCCTGCCGGTCGGCTTCACCGTCGGCTTCCTCGTCGTCAACCTCAACACCTGGAACAAGCTCTCGCCCGACACGCAGAAGCTGATCCAGGCCCAGGTCACCGACCTCGAGGAACGCTCCTGGAAGTCGACGATCGCGGAGACCGAGGACGGCATCTTCTGCACCACCGGCACCGGCGCCTGCCCGGCCGGCCCTCCGGGCAAGTTGAAGCTCGTGAAGCCGACCGAGGCCGATCTCAAGGCGCGTGACAAGGCGCTGAACGATCACGTGCTGAAGGCCTGGGCCAAGCGTTGCGGACCCGAGTGCGCCGCGAAGTGGACCGAGCTCGTCGGCAAGAAGTTCGGCCTCGTCGCCAAGGCCGACTGAGCCTGGCGCAACGACGTCGTCGTCATGACACTGTCGAAGGCCCGGAACCCCAGCGGCTCCGGGCCTTTGTTTTTGCGCTCGCAAACCGGCCGGCTTGTCGTTTGCGACAATCTGGCGTTGACTGGTCTCGTTGGCGATCAAGCCACTTGGGAGCCTCGCATGAAACGCCTCGGTGCCGTTCCACTGCTCGCCGCTGCCTTGACGCTCGGCGCCGGCAGCAGCCAAGCCCAGACCTACGACAAGAAGCAGTTCAATGTCGTCGGCACGTTCAACTTCCTCACCAACTACCCGCAACTCGAGCGGCCGTTCTTCACCGAGGTGCTGCCGCAGGTCTCCGGCGGCAACCTGACCGCCAACATGAAGGCCTACAACGAGCTCAACCTCAAAGGGCCCGAGATGCTGCGGCTCCTGAAGCAGGGCGTGTTCGACTTCGCCTTCGCGATCCCCATCTTCGTCGAGGACGGCGGCGCCGTGATCGAGGCCATCGACATCGCCGGCGTCTCGCGCAACTTCAAGATGGCGCGCGAGATCACCGAGCTGTGGATGCCCGAGATGCAGAAGGTCATGCGCGAGAAGCACAACGCGCTGATCATCGGCACCAACACCTATCCCGAGCAGGGCCTCTACTGCCGCGGCGAACTGAAGTCGATCGAGGATCTCAAGGGCAAGAAGGTGCGCGTGCAGGGCACGTCCCAGTCGGAGCTGATCACGGCGCTCGGCGGCACCGGCGTGACGATCATGTTCGCCGAGGTGGTCCCGGCCCTCGAGAAGGGTGTCGTCGATTGCGGCATCACCGGCACGATGCCGGCCTACAAGGCCAAGTGGCCCGAGGTCACGAACAGCTATCTGCGGCTGCCGCTCGGCTATACGTCTGGGTTCCTGGCCGTGAACCTGACGATGTGGGACAAGCTGACGCCGGACACGCGCAAGCTCATCCAGGCCGAATCCGACAAGCTCACCGACCGTTCGTGGAAGCTGATCGAGGCGGAGACCGAGGATGGCGTGCGCTGCACCACCGGCACCGGACCGTGCCCGGTCGGCCCGCCTGGCAAGTTGAAGCTGTTCATGGCGGGCGAAGCTGACTTCAAAGCGCGCGACAAGGCGTTGAACGATCTCGTCCTCAAGAGCTGGGCCAAACGTTGTGGGCCTGAGTGCGCCGCCAAGTGGAACGAGGTGGTCGGCAAGAAGTACGGCCTCGTCGCCAAGGCCGATTGACGGTGTGCGGGGCGCCCCGGGCAGACGCATGTCCGGGGCGGACATTGTGTTTTAGCTCTTGCCGTCGCGTCATTTGTCCGGACTAATGCGCTGCATGGACTGGACGTGCGGCGCTGGCAACAGTGGCGGCACAACGACGGGTGAGATCGGGGGATCTTGATGGAAGCGATGTGGAACGGGCTGACGCGGCTTGCGCGCGTCGCAATCCTCGCCGGCTTCGCCTTGCTGCTGATCTCGGCGTTCATCGTCACCGCCGAGGTGCTTGTCCGCAAGGCCATCCCGCTCGGCATCGACATCTACAAGTGGGCGGTCGCACTGTTCGGCGGCAACGGCAACGCGGCCGGGGAGGGCTTTCGGATTTTCGCCCGTGACCGCATGACCTTCTCGGGCTCCGACGAGATTTCGGGCTATCTTTTCGCAGTCGGCACCAGCTGGTCGCTTGCGCACGTGCTGATCACCCGTGGCCATGTGCGCATCGACGCGCTTTATGGCGGGCTGTCGCCCGCCGTGCGCGCCTGGCTGGACCTCGTCGCACTCATCCTGCTTGCCGTCTTCATCGGCGCCCTCGTTGAACGCGCGGTTCACGTCTCTATGACAAACTACTTCGAATACAACCGCTCCAACACCCAATTGCGTATCCCGCTGTCGTGGTCGCAGATCCCCTGGATGCTCGGCATCGTGTTGTTCTTCGTGACGTGCATCGTCGCAATCCTGCAGGTGATCGGCGCGCTGTTCCGTGGCGACTACGCGACGGTGAACAAGATCGCAGGCGCCGCATCGCAGGACGAGGAAATTGCCGGTGAACTTGCCGGACTGGGCATCGAGATGCCGCACGGGGGTAAGAAATAAGCCATGCTCATCACCGCCCTCGTCTGCCTCGTCATCCTGCTCGCCCTCAGCGTCACGGTCGCCGCCGTCATGGGCGTGCTCGGCATGGCGCTCAACAATTTCTATTCGTCCATGCCGCTGCACAAGGCCATGGGCGAGATCATCTGGAACGCGTCGAGCGAGTACATCTTGTTCGCCATCCCGCTGTTCGTGATGCTGGGCGAGATCCTGCTGCGCGCCGGGATCGCGGAACGCGCCTACAACGCCATCGCCCAGTGGCTGTCGTGGCTGCCCGGTGGCCTGATGCACGCCAACATCGGCACCTGCGCGATGTTTGCGGCGACCTCCGGCTCGAGCGTGGCGACGGCTGCAACGGTCGGCACCGTTGCGATCCCCGAGATCAAGAAGCGCGGCTACAACGAGGCGCTGTTCCTCGGCACCATCGCGGCAGGCGGCACGCTCGGTATTCTCATTCCGCCGTCGATCAACTTCATTCTCTACGGTCTGCTCACCAACAACAGTGTGCCGCGGCTGTACCTTGCAGGCTTCATTCCGGGCTTCCTGCTGGCCGGGTTCTTCATGCTGATCGTGCTGGTTGCCTGCCTGTGGGATCGTGCCAAGGGCGGCATTCCCATGGTCACGACGTGGGGCCAGCGCTTCCGTGGATTGTTCGACCTCATTCCGCCGTTCATGATCTTCCTCGTCGTCATCGGCACCATCTACGCCGGCTGGGCGACACCGACGGAAGCCGCCTCCCTCGGCGTCGTCGCCTCGCTGGCGCTCGCTGCCTACGAACGAAAGCTCTCCTGGGCCATGCTCAGGGCGGCCGGCGAGGGCACCATGCGCACGACCGGCATCATCATGCTGATCATCCTCGCCGCGCAGTTCCTGAACTTCGTGCTGGCCGCCATCGGCGCCACCGACGGCATCGGCAAGGCCATCGAGGGGCTGGGGCTGGGCAAATACGGCACGATGCTTTTGATCATCGTGTTCTACCTGATCCTGGGCTGCTTCATGGAGACGATCTCCATGATGATCCTGACGACGCCGTTCATCTACCCGATCGTGACCAAGCTCGGCTGGGACCCGATCTGGTGGGGAATCGTGCTGACAATCCTGATCGAGGCGGCGCTGATTACGCCCCCCGTGGGTCTCAACCTCTACGTGGTGCAGGGGATGCGCGAGCGCGGGCCGGTGCGTGACGTCATCGTCGGCTCGCTGCCCTTCGTCGGCGCCATGATGGTGTTGATCTTCCTGCTGATGGCGTTCCCGGCAATCACGCTGTGGCTGCCCGAATATGTGATGGGCAAGTAGTAGGCGCGCCGGATGCTTGTGGGCATCTGAAGGAGCAAGGAGGGGTGCGCCGGATGCTTGTGGGCATCTGAAGGC
>JANOJW010000271.1:0-6506 GCA_031418955.1 Hyphomicrobiales bacterium
GCCTGACCGGCGACCGTGCGGGTTATTTTGCCCTGTCGGTGACGCCGAACTGGCGGATCACCTTCGGGCACGATGCGGACGACAATGAAATTATTGATCTCGATTACGAGGACTACCACTAGAGGCGAGCATGAGCATCAAGGCCAATTTTCCCCCGAGCCACGTTGGGGCCTTCCTGAAGCGGTCCATCATCCCCGATGATGTGACTGTGACCGATGCGGCCAAGCTGTTGGGTGTCGGCCGTCCGGCCTTGTCCCAGCTGCTCAACGGCAACGCCGCGCTGTCGCCCGAGATGGCCATGCGTTTTGAGAAGGTGTTCGGCGTGAAGATGGACACGCTGTTGCGCATGCAAGCCCGTTTCGACGCATGGCACATGCGCAGCCGCGCCGCGCAGATCAAGGTCAAGCCCTACGAACCCGCTTAGTCACCACGTATCCACGCAATACCATGGGTCGCCTCACGCAACGGATTACAGCGTACGCTAGGATTGTGACCAAGGGCGCAATGGCCTGAACTTGGCCTCTCTTGGTGCATCGCGTTTATACGATGAAGCGGATTTTACTTGACGGACGACGGTGCACAGGGCGACGCTACGCGTCGCTGGTGGCCTCAAGTGCGAGCATCGCATTGCAATGACCTGAGATGGCACGCCCCGCATAAGAATCCTCGCCCTTGTTCAACTATCCCACGGGGTGCGGGGTGTGAAACCCCGCCCGACGCCGAGCGACACGCGACGGTGTGACCAAGGATTGCGCCGTGAGGCGTGCCATTGTCATCAGCACAGACACCGTCTCAAGAAAGGCGACCCGACACCGCCAGCGTGCCATCGTGCTCGATACTGTCAAGGCCAAGCCTTCGGTGGCCGCTAAGGAGCGGCCAGCCTTGACAGCATCTGTGCGCGACGGCCGCATCGATTTGCGGTCGGGGCGGAAGAAAGCCTCCGCCGGGGTCGAACATGGTGTAATCGCAAGGCGGCTATGGTGGGCGCCTTGTCAACGCCAGCCGGAGCACCCCTCCCATGTCCAATCTCAAACAGTATGTCGGCCTCGATGTGTCGTTGGCCGAGACCTCGATCGTAGTGATCGACGACAACGACAAGGTGCTCTGGCGCGGCAGCACGGCGTCGACGCCCGACGCTATAGCCGAAGCCCTGAAGAAGCATGCTCCGCGTGCCGAGCGTGTCGGCCTCGAAGCTGGTCAGTTGTCGGCCTGGCTCTATCACGGGCTGAAGGCGAAGGACTGGCCTGTCATCTGCATCGATGCGCGTCACGCCAAGGCCGCGCTTTCGCTCAGGCTCAACAAGACGGACACGAACGATGCGTTGGGCCTCGCTCAACTCATGCGCGTCGGCTGGTATCGCGAGGTGGTGGTCAAAGGGCACGATTGCCAGGCACTTCGGGCTCTTTTGGTCGTGCGTGCCCAACTCGTTGCGCAGATCACCACGCTGAAGAATTGCGTCCGCGGCATCCTGAAGACGTTCGGTCGCGTGCTGCCGAAGAAGCTGCGCGCCTCCTATATCGCGAGCGTGCGTGAAATCGCCGAAGGAGACGCCGTGCTTGAACCGATTGTGATGCCGATGCTCAAAACGATCGCAGCCACGATGGAGCAGTTGCACGTCTACGATCGTTCCGTTCACCGCATCGCCCGCGAGGATGAAACGGCGCGGCATTTGATGTCAGCGCCGGGCGTCGGTCCCATCGTCGTGCTCGCCTACATCACCGGCGTCGAAACGCCGGCCCGGTTTGCACGCTCATCGGCGATCGGCGCCTACTTCGGTATGACGCCGCGACGTTATCAATCGGGCGAAGTGGACAAGGCAGGCCGGATCTCGAAGTGCGGCGATAGCCTGGTGCGCGGTTATCTTTACGAGGCGGCGAAAGTCCTGCTCAGTCGATCGGCGAAACCGAGCGATCTGCAGGCCTGGGGTCGCAGCTTGATGCGGCGCATCGGCAAGAAAAAGGCGACTACAGCGGTTGCGCGCAAGCTCAGCGTCATCCTGCATCGCATGTGGACGACCGGTGAGCCGTTCCGTTGGATGGCAGCGCCACCCCCTGCTGCCGCGGCCTGAGCTACGTCACCGCTCAAACCTATTCGCTGCTCATCGCCGTGAAACGTCGTCCCTGCCGGGACGGGTCTCGGCGACCGCGCGATTCCTTTTGGAACCCAGTCGATCCCGTGTCGAACCTTTCGGCGCCGAAGCCCATGAAGACCAGGATGCGGCGAGTTCGCTCGACCGCGAAGAGAACCATGAACCCGGTGGAGCGATTGTGATGCGTGAACGGTTGAATAGAACTGAGCGTCGACGCTGATGCGCAAACATGAGCGAACCGCCAGAAGCACAAAGTAAAACGGGAGTATCCTTCAGCCCAATCGCCTCAAGTCTGCCGCCGTGCTCGGAGCCGTCAAGGTGCGGCCTGGAAGCGCCTGAGGTTGTGGATAGGTCGGAGCGACGGCCGACCTTGACCGCCCCTGCGCGCGCCGACGTGCGGAGATTGCGGTTGGGACGGAAGAAAGCCGTCGGCGAGGTTGAACCAAAGAAATGACCAGAAGGAAGAAAGTGAACAACAAGCAAGAAAGTCCTTGCTTTTGCGAAGTTGATTAGAGAACAAAAGAAATGAAATCCCAATCACCAACCCGCAAAGCCCTTTCTGGCCGCTTGTTCTGTCCGTGCAAGTAAAGTTTGACCTTTGACACGCAATTAGAGAACGGCGGCTCCGAGGGATGGCGAAGGCCAGCCCCATCATCCGAAAAAGAACAACCCCCCCCGCCCTACTCTCGAGGCGGCTGCATGGTTGAAAGGTCAGCTTGATGGACGTGGTGCGCGATACTTGCCGCTATCGCCACGGCGGCGGAGCCGTCTTGGTAGAAGGCTCTTTGTAGGAATGGTTTATGTAGGACAACTCTGTCCTATCGGGAATTGCGCCATTGTCGGGCATGTTCTGCGCCAGCCAACCGGCGAGCCATGGCAATTTGCGGAAGCAGGGCAATACCTTCTCGGTGACGGTGACGACAAGGCCGGTATAGAGGCCGTTGGCCCCTCGCCTCGCCCGCGCCTCGATATAGCCGAAGCGGATCAGCTCGGCGATGTAGCGCCCGATCGAGCGCGTGCAGACGCCCATGATATGCGCCAGCGTCGTCTTGCATGTTTCCGTACCGGTGCCATTGCCGCAGCGGGCGCGGAGGACTTGCAGGACGGCCTTCGATTGCGGCGTCAGGCGATGATCCCGTGCCGCCGTGGTCGCCATGTGTCCGGCATACTGCACGGACGCACGCGGCTCGGGCCGGAACCAACGTGCTGGTGCGCGGCGCACCACGCCAGCATGGCGGAGATCAAGCCGCGCGGCCTTGCGTTCGAGGCGAGCCATCAGGTCAGCAAGTTGGGGCGGGGTCTGCCTTGCGGGCGACGATTCGCGCAGCAAGGAGCTGTATAATGGTTTGGGCAGGGTAAGCACGGGCGGTTCCTTCCTTGGAACCCGCAATAAACGGCCATTCACGGGCAATAGAATTCCGTGGCAAGAAATGACTTGCAAGAAAGTCTGATTTTTAGGAAGATGGGTTTGCGAAAACGTCACCAACCCAAAAATCAGTTTATCAAAGGCCCGCTTCTAGCGGGTTTTTATTTGTTTGAATGAATACCTCATACGAAATAGCCAAAATACGACTCGGCTTTAGCAAGGGTGCCGTATTCAAGCCGCTTTATCAAGTCAACCGCTTGACTTCCCTCACCCACGGCGAGTCTTCTTTCCCGTCAGCCAGCCAAATAGCCCACCGCCCTCGGCGCTTCCCTCTGGCTTGGGCAATGACAAAAATGCCGAGTGCCAGCGATCGCGATCGCGCTCTGCCGTGTCGGCGCGTTGCCGTTCGGCATCGAGTAGGGCACGCACACCGGCCAGCTCGGCAGTGATACGCGCATTCTAGACCTGTAATACGGGCGTATCAGGAGTTTCAGATGGGGTTACTGATTGATTCATTGTAGTGTGACGGTGCCCGTAACACTCTTTCCGCCTCATCAGTTCGGCGGGATCTATACCCCACGAACCATCTTCACGCCGATTAGCCGATAAACGGCCATCCGTAATCGCTCTCGATATCGTTGGTTTACTTACTCCAGTTTGTTTGGCGGCTTGTCCCGCTGATAGAAATGTCGCGTTGCTCATTGACACATTGTGCCGTAACGCAATGGGTATTGTAAACTCTATTCTTCAGTGACTTAATATGGAAACTTGCTCCACTCGACGATCAACTCAACGGAGTGCCGTCGAAAGCGCCACCCTTGTTTTCCTTTGTTAACCGAGCATTATATATACAAGTGATACAATTCAAAAATAATCAACCAATGGATTATGCATGAATATCATAGACGTTGTTTCCAAAGCTTCTGAGCGGGTTCGCAAAGGTGCCGACGCGACACGCGTTGGCTAGCTTCGCGTACCCTTCGGTCGTGAAGGTGGCTTCGTGCGCATGGAGGTTCGTGCGCGAGGCGAGGGGCTTTGCCGTCACCGGCGATCCGATCGGACCGATAAGTCCATATTTATGCGCGATCCACGCGAGCTTGCTGTCCGCGAGGTTGGCATTGAGGCAGCGTACGTCGTCGGCAAATGCGATGATGGCCAGGGTCGTGCTCATGATCGGCGCTCCCGTGTTGGGTGGATTACATTTCGTGTTCGAAGTCATCGTCCTTGCCTTTCCGCCGTGAATTCCATTCCGCGATATCGAACTTGATCGTTGCCGCACGGCTGGTCGGCCCGTGCTCGCGCGGCACCGGCACGAACTCCGGCTTGGCTGGCCGCTCGGCCATCGGTTCGTCCTTCGGTGTGTTGCGATCCTCGAACGCCTGCAACTCCGCATTGATGCGCCGGACATAGCCAACATCGTTCTCGAACGCTGGTGCGTTCGCGGCCAAGCGGGGAGGGATGGCCCCAATTTTTTCCTGCACGAGTTGCGCCTTCGACTCGGCAAAATCGACGACGTGCGAGGTGGTCGCGTGTTGATGTGCCCGCTGCGCCTGTTGGTCGGCGTCATGCCGCGCCACCATGGCCGCGTCCCTATGCTGGTGAACCTGCCACACCCGATCGAGACGAGCCTTGGTTTCGACGCGCTGCACGTTCGAGAGCAACCGGCGCTCGCGCGTGTGCATCTGGTCCACGGCTTTGAATAGGGCGGTCGGCGATTGAACCAATCGGGCTTTCTCCTTCATCGTCAGATTGCGGCTGCCGCTCAACCGGTCGGCGTTCATAAATACATACGCGGCTCGTTCGAGGGGGTTGCTTTGTACCGCTTCGAGTTGGCGCACCTCGTCGCGTTGAGCCTTGAACAGCTCGCGCCACGGCCCGCTAAATTTCTGCTGCACGTGGGCAAGCGCGATCGACGCCGCGTCCTTGCTGTTGCGTTCGAGGTCTTGCCGTTCTCCCCTCTGCCCAGACCAGGCCGCATCACGCTCGACATGATGCCGGTGCCGGATTTCTGTGCGAAGGCGTTTCATCCGGTCGATCACGTCCTCCCGCATGATGTGGTCGGGCCGTGTGGTCCGGTCGCGTATGAGCTTGTTTACATGCAGGTTTACAGGCAGATCGCGCCGTTCGCGCGGCTGTTTACGTGTCGGCTGTCTCGGCTGTTTACGCTGGCGCTCGTCCTTCCGACGCGCCCGCTCGGCGTTGTTGTCGATCCGCTGCTGCAAGTGGATGCCGTGCTGCTTTTCGTAGTCCTCGGCCCACTTCGATAGTTCGAGGCGCGAGAATTTGAGTGGCGCGGTGCGGCCGGTCTTGGGATGCACGGTGTTGACGATCAGGTGGACGTGCGCGTGATCCTTGTCGTTGTGGGCAGCCATCAGCACTTGATGCTCGTCGAGCTTCAACGCCTTCAGGCTCGATAGCGCCGCCTCCTTCATCTGCGCCTCAGTCGGGCGTTCGTCGGGATGCCATGCCAGCGTGTAGTGCAGCACAGGGGCTTTGTTGTCGCGTCCGCGCAGATCCTCACCCGCTGCCCGCTTCAACGCTGTGCGGTGCTCCCAAGTGTCATACATGGCCCGCCACGCGTCGGCGGGTGCCACGCCATCAAGATTTAAACAGTCGGCCCAAGAAACTCGTTCCGCCGTTTGGGGCTGCTGGCGGAGTTGGTATTCGTCGAGGTGGGGTTGTTGGCGGAGCGGGTCGTGCAGGACGTACTGCGCCGCCGTCTTGAAGCTGCTGCCGCGCTTGTGGATGCGGGGGATCATTGGACTGGTGCCATTGTTGGACGATGGTAAGGCGAGCACGGAAGGCATGTGTGTTGGTGGCGGCGAGTACGGCTGAATAGGCCTGCACAAGTTCTTGGATAATCGCGGGCAACGCCCTCGGTCTTGCCTGCGCAATCTGATTGAGGTTGTTGGCGATGCGTCCGCGCTCGTCGGCTACCGTTTGGTCGAGCAAGACCAAGCCAAATACGCCCTCGATCTCGAACAGGTCGCGCAGTTGGCGAAGAGCGCGAACGATCTGGCCGCCGTCTGCGGGCAACCCCGAATTGATCGT
>JANOJW010000272.1:0-1557 GCA_031418955.1 Hyphomicrobiales bacterium
CGATCATCCAGCTCGCCGAGAAGGCCGCGAAGGAGCCGTGGAATTTCCAGCCGACGGATACCTCCGCGTTGAAGACCCAGATGAGAGGCCTGATCGAAGCGGACCTGCGCTCAGCCTTCGCGACCCCCGAAAAGCAGAAGCGCCACGAACTCGTGGTCGCCGCCAAGAAGAAGGCGTACGAGACGATGATGCCGCCGGGCGCCACGCCCGACCAGCAGGTCCAGCTCGGCTCCGTATTCAAGTCGCTCGAGGCCGACGTCGTGCGCGGCGACATCATCCGAACGGGGCGCCGCATCGACGGCCGCGATACCAAGACCGTGCGCCCGATCTCCTCGAGCGTCCGCGTGCTCCCCCGCACGCACGGCTCGGCGATCTTCACCCGCGGTGAGACGCAGGCGCTGGTCGTCGCCACGCTGGGCACCGGCGAGGACGAGCAGTTCGTCGACGCGCTCGAGGGCACGCGCAAGGAGCGGTTCATGCTCCACTACAATTTCCCTCCCTACTCGGTCGGTGAGACCGGCCGCATGGGCTCGCCCGGCCGCCGCGAGATCGGCCACGGCAAGCTCGCCTGGCGCGCCGTTCGCCCGCTGCTGCCCAAGCACGAGGACTTCCCCTACACGATCCGCATCGTCTCCGAGATCACGGAGTCGAACGGCTCCTCGTCGATGGCTTCGGTGTGCGGCTCGTCGCTGGCTCTGATGGATGCGGGCGTGCCGCTGAAGTCGCCGGTCGCGGGCATCGCCATGGGCCTCATCAAGGAGGGCAACGACTTTGCCGTGCTCTCCGACATCCTGGGCGACGAGGACCATCTGGGCGACATGGACTTCAAGGTGGCCGGCACTACCAACGGCGTCACCTCGCTGCAGATGGACATCAAGATCACCGGCATCACCGAGGAGATCATGCGGGTGGCGCTGGAGCAGGCGCATGCCGGCCGCATTCACATTCTGGGCGAGATGTCGAAGGCACTGGGCACCGCGCGCACCGAGCTTGGTGAGCATGCGCCCCGCATCGAGACGATCAAGATCCCCGTCGACAAGATCCGCGAAGTGATCGGCTCGGGTGGCTCGGTGATCCGCGAGATCGTCGCTGAATCCGGCGCCAAGATCGACATCTCCGACGATGGCACCGTCAAGATCGCCTCAGCCAACCGCGAGTCGATCGAGAAGGCGATGGGCCGCATCCGCGGCATCACGCAGGAGCCCGAGGTCGGCACGATCTACAAAGGCAAGGTCGTCAAGATCATGGAGTTCGGCGCTTTCGTGAATTTCTTCGGCGCCAAGGACGGTCTCGTGCACATCTCGCAGCTGACCAACGGCCGCCCGGCGACCGTCGGCGAGGTCGTCAAGGAGGGCCAGGAAGTCTGGGTGAAGTTGCTCGGCTTCGATGATCGCGGCAAGACGCGCCTGTCGATGAAAATCATCGACCAGGCGACCGGCAAGGAGCTTCCCCCCGAGGCCCGGCCGGAAGGCGGCGGTGACGACTTCGGCGGTGGCGGTGGCGGCGGCGCGGGGCGTGGAGACCGCGGCGGTGATCGCGGCGATCGTCCCCCGCGCC
>JANOJW010000273.1:0-3040 GCA_031418955.1 Hyphomicrobiales bacterium
GGTCGCGGCCTGCACCGGTGCTGCCGCAATTCGCCCTGTCGCCAACCACAGCAACGCCGCACCGGCGGCAAACAACGCAAGCGCGCCACCGAGCGGCGCCGGCACGCGCGCCAGCCGGTCGAGCCGCACACCCAACAGCACGCACAGGGCTGCGACCGCCAGCAGGGCTCCACCCACGCCTGCGATCAGCCGGAGCGACGGCCGCTCCCACGGCTGCGAGAACAGCCGGTGCGCCATGTAGCCGGCAAGAACCGCGGCGAGCGCCCCGATCAGGAACACCGCGTCGGCCGGCCGGCGATAGAGCTTCACGCCCGGCAGCACTTCGTAGAAGCCGCGGAAAACCGGCGTGTACCAGCCGAGCGCATAGAGCAGCATCACCCCGAGCGCGATGGCGAAGAACCGCACCTCGCGATCCCAGAGGCGGCCCGAGAGAGCGCCCCACGCCAACAGCAGCAGCGGGATGGCGCCGACGTAGAGCTGGCCGACGTTCTGCGCGATGAACAGGCCGGTGTCGTTCCACGCGAAGCTTGGCGGCCCCCAGTAGTCCTCCATGCGGCCGGCGGCGCCGAACACTTGCGGCGCTACGCCCGTGACGAGCAGCGCTGGATGCAACGAGCCGCGCCCCGCGCCCTCGAAGTCGATCACCGGGCGGTTCGACTCGGCGGCCAGCGCCAGCGTCATGGCGATGGGCGCCACGATCAGCGCGAGGCCGACGATACCGGCGGCGATGAGCGGCAGCAGGCTCCCCTTGATCGCGTCCACCGGCGCGTCGGCGCTGGCCCACAGCCACAGCACGCGGCCGATCAGCAGATACACACACAGCAGCGCCACCTGGTCGCGCCCGAGCACGATGAACGCCGCCACGAGCCCGGCCAGCAGCCCGTTGAGCACCGATCGCCGCTCGATCGCGCGCTCGAGGAACACCATCGCCCACGGCAAATACGCGAGGCTCAGCACCTGCCCCGTGTGCTGCAGCCGCCAGCCCATCGCTGCGCCGAACGAGAACGCGAGCGCCGCGAGCAGCGCGCCGGCCCAGTGCCATCCTCGGTCGCGGAACCACAAGATCAGCCCGACGCCGCCGACCGCCATCGCCGCCAGCACCGTCATGTCGACGGCCCACAGGCTTGGGGCCTTGTTCACCAGCGCCAGAGCGAGCATCGGCGGCGAGAAGATCATCGACTGCGGGTCGGCGACCTGCGGTTGCCCTGAGAACACGAACGGGTTCCACCACGGCCACTCGCCACGCGCAAAGCTGTCGGCGAGGAACTGGATCTGCGGTTGGAAGTGCGCCTTGGCGTCCCACGGAATCGTCACGCGACCCAGGATCCACGGTGCGGTCATCGCCATGAAGTAGCCGACGAACGCCAGCGCCACCGGCCAGAACGCCCAATCTACGCCGTGGCGGGGAGGGGCTGGAACCCGGCTGCCCGCCTCGATCGCGGCGCCGATTTTAGCCCGATGCCCTCTCCGTGCCATCGCCAACGCGTCCCTATTCCCTTGTCACGCCCCGGTGCCGTCTATAGCACCACGACGGAGAAAAACAGCCCGCCCGGCTGAGCGTGGAGGGAGCTACATGTCGACGGGAGGCGATCCGATCGTGCTGATCCGCGCGGCGACGCGGGACAAGCCGTTCGTCGTGGCCCAGCTCGGCCAATCGCTCGACGGCCGCATCGCGACGCTCTCGGGCGAAAGCCGCTGGATCAACAATGAGGCCGCCCTCGACCATGTGCATCGCATCCGCGCGAGCGTCGACGCCGTCGTAGTCGGCATCGGCACGGTGGTCGCCGACGACCCGCTGCTCAACGTGCGCCGGGTGCCTGGCCGCAATCCAGCGCGCGTGGTGATCGATCCCAATGGCCGCCTGCCAGCCTCGGCCAAGATGCTCGATGCCAGTGACGGCGCGCGCCGCCTCGTCGTCACCTCCAAGCCGGCGCGATTGCCGGCAGGTGTCGAGATCGTCGAGGTGCCGCGCGGAGCTGACGGCCTCGACCCACAGGCGATCATCGCGGCGCTGTGGCGCGCGGGCCTCAAGTCGTTTCTGATCGAGGGCGGCGCACAAACCGTTTCGCGCTTCCTCGACGCAGGCGCGGTCGACCGGTTGCACATGCTCGTCGCGCCCGCGATCCTTGGCTCCGGCAAGCCCGGCATTTCACTCAAACCCATCGCCAGGCTATCGGAGGCGATCCGGCCCCGCGCCGCGATCCATGTGCTCGCCGACGGCGACGTGCTATTTGATTGCGATATGCGATCGAACGACAAGGATTGAGTCGATGGAACGGCGCGCCAAACAAGGCCCGGCAATCAGCACCGATCTCGTCTATTCCCCGGCCGCGCGCCAGTTCCACTGGCTGACCGTCGCGCTGGTCGCAATTATGCTGCCACTCGGCTTCTACATGGTCTGGCGAGGCGGGACGACGCAGTTCGACGCGACGACGGGCCGGCTCTACGACCTGCACAAGCTGATCGGGTTCGTGTTGCTGTGGGTGGTGGTGGCGCGCCTCGTCTATCGCCTGCGCAACGGCGCGCCGCCCGACGAGCCGACGCTCGAGTGGTGGCAGAAGGCAGCGTCCCATGCGACGCATTGGGGTCTCTATGCGCTGCTCTTGGCGATGCCGCTCGCCGGCTGGTACGGCGTGTCGCTCTATGGCGCCCGCAGCATCTTTGGGCTAGTCAGCCTGCCACCGCTCGCCAGCCAGAACCAGGAGGCCTCGGCGCTGGTGTTCAAGCTGCATTTCTACGGCGGACTGTTGCTGCTCGCGATGATCGGGGCCCACATCGGCGCGGGCCTGTTCCATCATGTCATCCGCAAAGACGGCGTCCTGCGCCGCATGCTGCCGGGCATGGGACGTAGGTTGGGTTGAGCCCTTGCGAAACCCAACGGCGGGACACTCCAGCGGGCGGCGTCCCGGGGCGTTGGGTTTCGCCGAGTGCAACGCTCAACCCAACCTACATCTGCCGGGGCTCGCGATGATCGGGGCCCACATCGGCGCGGGCCTGTTCCATCATGTCATCCGCAAAGACGGCGTCCTGCGCCGCATGC
>JANOJW010000274.1:0-12179 GCA_031418955.1 Hyphomicrobiales bacterium
CGCGACCACTCGCCCGAAGAGCGCGACTGGATGTTCCGCCGCAGCGCGGCCGAGTTCTACACGCTGGCGCTGTAGGCACGCGAGTTGGGAGTTCGCGCCGAGTTGGGAGTTCGCGCGAGGATTGCCAGCTTAGGCCTTCGACTTCTTCAGATACGCCTTGGCCGGGCCCGGATCGATCACCGGATAGACCTCGAACGTCGCCGGGATGATCTCGGCCCACTCGTTCATCAGGCGATGCAGCGTCTCGTTGTCTGGCACGTCGAGCAGCGCGATGGCCCCGCGCCCCGTTCGCGCCCACACGCCCTTGCAGAGGCCCTTCACCTGCAGGGGCGCGAGCCATTCCCAGTAGGCTTCGCGTTTGGGCACGACGACCGAGGGCGGCTCGGGGCGCGGCGTCGAGATGACCATGAAGAGCATGAGAGACTCCGGGCTCGAGTTGATTTCCCCGTTCCCGCGGCCTGCACTTGCGCAGGAAGAAGGTCGGGGTGACGGGCGACCGTGGTTTTCGACCGGGTTGATGTCCGCGGGAGTAGACCGGGCTAATGTCCGACAGGTCAAGATAGATGGATCAGCTGACCGAGACTGGACCTGCAGTGCGCTGCGGCTAAGATCCGCCGGCCATAGAGCCTCACTCGACAGTTTTCGTAGGATTTCAATGCGCGGGAGCGGTCGCGGGGTTGGCGGCATTGGCGCGCAGAGCAGGGAAGAGCACGCACGATGAAAGCCCTCGTCTACACCGGCCCTCACGCCGTCGCCTATCGCGACGAGCCCGATCCCGTACCCGGCAACGACGAGGTGATCGTGCGGGTCGACGCATGCGGTATCTGCGGCTCCGACATGCACGCCTACCACGGCTTCGATGGCGCCCGCCGCCCGCCACCCCTGATCCTGGGCCACGAGGCGGCGGGCCGGGTGATGTCGGGTCCGCTCGCGGGCCGCCGCGTCGCCGTCAATCCGCTCGTCACCTGCGGGACGTGCAACGATTGCCTCGACGGGCGCGTGCATCTGTGCCCGCAGCGCGTCGTCACCTCGATGCCGGCGCGGCCGGGCGCTTTCGCCGAGCTGGTGCGCATTCCGCAAGCCAACGTGGTCGAGCTTCCCGACGCTTTCGACATGGTCAAGGCCGCGCTCGCCGAGCCCGTCGCCGTTTCCTATCACGCGGTCAACCGCGGCGCGCGGCTGCTTGCCCGGCCACTCTCGAGCGCGCGCTGCGTGGTGCTCGGCAGTGGCGCGATCGGCCTCGCCTGTGCGCTGGTGCTGGCCATGCAGGGCGCCGGCGAAATCCTGATTGCGGAGCCGAACGCCAAGCGCCGCGAGACGGCAGCTGGGGCCGGGCCGTTCAAGGCCTATGCGCCCGGAACGCCCGCCGAGCCAAGTGAGTCGAGCGTCGATCTCGTCATCGATGCGGTCGGCGCGGCAGCGACGCGGGCGGATGCCTGCAGGCTTGCGCGGCCCGGCGGCGTGATCGTGCATGTCGGCCTGCTGCCGGGCTCCGACGGCGTCGATGTGCGCAAGCTGACGCTGCAGGAGATCGCGTTCGTCGGCACCTATTGCTACACGATGGTCGACTTCCGCGAGACGGTCGCCGCCCTCGCGTCAGGTCGCCTGGGACGCCTCGACTGGATCGAGGAGCGGCCACTGAGAGAGGGGGCCTCAGCCTTCCGCGACATCGACGCCGGGACGGTGGCCGCCGCCAAGATCATCCTGCGGCCGTGATCGCGCAATGCCGCCACGCAACGCTCGCTTGCCTCTTTTTGCCGGGTTCTGCCAGATCGCGATTGCACGCCATTTTTTGGCGGATTAGGCTCCCTATGTTGTAATCGTCGAGGTCATTTCGAGGAGGCGTTTCATGTTTCGCAAGACGATGATTGGCGTGTCGCTCGGTGCGGCGACCTTTGCGGCCATGGCGGTCGATGCGTGGGCCCAGCGCCGGGTGACCGGCTTCACCATCACCTGCCAGAACGACACCGGCCGCTGCACCTATCGCGAGCATTCGACCGTGGTGCAGAACATGCGCTGGCACGACGGCGTCTACGTCGAGGGTGACGGCGATCTCGGCCGCTTCACGGTGGCGAGCGAGACGCAATGCGAGCGGCTCTGCCGCGACGACAATTCCTGCGTGATGGCCGAGTTCTACTACGGCCGCGAGACGCGCCGCCCCGCGTGCAATCTGTTCTCGCGGATCAAGACGCTGAAGTGGAATTCATCGGGCGACGCGACGGTCGGCGTCTGGCGCTGAGCGAGCGCTGACGTCGAACAGCGCACTGGCGAGTGACGGCGCATTGACTGTCACTCGCGGCCAACCACGCGCAGCCTCACTTGCTGACCAGCCGCACCACCACGTCGATGTGGGATATGCGCATGCCCTCGGGCGGCTCGGGCAGGCCATCGACGCGGATCGACGCGCTCGGGATATCGATCAGCGCGCTGTCGCTCTCGATGTAGAAATGGTTGTGGTTCGACGTATTGGTGTCGAAGAACGCCTTCGAGCCGCCGATCGCCAACTCGCGCACGAGCCCTGCGCGCTTCATCTGATGCAGCGTGTTGTAGACGGTCGCTAGCGAGACCCGCTCGCCGGCCGCCACCGCTTCGGCATGCAGCAGCTCGGCCGACACATGCCGGTCGCCACGGCCGAACAGAAGCTGTGCCAAGGCCAGACGCTGGCGCGTCGGGCGAAGGCCGGCTGAGCGCAGGCGCTCGTTCACAGGGGACTCGGGCTGCATTAGGCGTTCCGTCGAACTGGCCGCGCGGTGGTGCCGCCCATCTGGACCCGCCCGAAGGCCGGCGACGACACGACATTGAAGCATCATCATAATCGCAGTCGTCGGTGTCTGCAATGCGCTGACTTGTAACCCGTTAGTCTCCGTCCTTTCCGGGGGGGGGCACCGCGACGCTGCGGCCTCCGACCACCCCCTCGCGGGCCGTTCCGGCGGCCCGCCGGCTGTGTTAACACCAGCATCGAAACGGGGGCTGCCCGATCGACAGTCAGGACACGCGAGACGAGAGCAGGCATGGCGGACAAGCGGTCGAGCTTCGAGTACGAGGATCTGCTGGCGTGCGGGCGGGGCGAGTTGTTCGGCCCGGGCAACGCCCAGTTGCCGCTGCCGCCGATGCTGATGTTCGAGCGCATCTCGCTGATCAGCGAGACCGGCGGCGCCCATGGCAAGGGCGAGATCCGCGCGACCATGCGCATCAAGGGCAACCCGGCCAACGACTGGTTCTACGCCTGTCACTTCAAGGGCGATCCCGTCATGCCCGGATGTCTGGAATTGGACGCCATGTGGCAGCTGACGGGCTTCTTCCTGGGCTGGCTGGGACTGGCGGGGCGCGGCCGGGCCTCGGGCGTGGGCGAGGTCAAGATGCTCAAGGAAGTCACTCCCGACGTTCGCAACCTCGAGTACGTGATCGACATCAAGCGGGTAATCGCGCGCAAGCTGAAGCTGGTCGAGGCCGACGGCCGCGTCATCGCCGACGGCGAGGACTTCTGCACGGCCAAGGACATGCGCGTGCTGTTGAAGCCGGTCGAGGGTGCTTGACGCAGGGCTCGTCACGGGGCACGGGTCAGCCCTTGATATCAGCGAAGGGGCCGGCAGCCCCAAAGGCGGCGGGTTGCCCGAGCATCCGACCGGTCTTGCGAAACCGGCCTCGCCATCACGAACGATGCCAACACGAACAAGGGGACAGGCACATGAGACGGGTCGTCGTCACGGGGATGGGCATCGTCTCCTCGATCGGCAACACCACGCAGGAGGTGACCGCCTCCCTGCGCGAGGCCAAATCCGGGATCGTCAAGTCCGAGAAGTACGCCGAACTCGGCTTCCGCTGCCAGGTGCACGGGGAGCCCAAGCTCGATTGGGAGACCATGGTGCCCCGGAAGCCCAAGCGCTTCATGAACACCGGCATGGCCTGGAACCACATCGCCATGGAGCAGGCGATCCGGGATTCAGGGCTCGAGCCCAAGGACATCGTGAACGAGCGCACCGGCATCCTGATGGGCTCGGGCGGTCCCTCCACGGTCGCCATAGTCGCTGCCGCCGACACCACGCGAGCCAACAAGAGCCCAAAGAAGATCGGTCCTTTCGAGGTGCCCAAGGCGATGTGCTCGGGCCCCTCGGGCGTGCTCGCGACCGCCTTCCAGATCAAGGGCACCAACTATTCGATCTCGTCGGCATGCGCGACGTCCGCCCACTGCATCGGCAACGCCACCGAGCTGATCCAGTGGGGCAAGCAGGACGTGATGTTCGCGGGTGGCTGCGAGGAACTCGACTGGACGCTGTCGAGCCTGTTCGACGCCATGGGCGCCATGTCCTCGAAATTCAACGCGACGCCAGCGACCGCGAGCCGCGCCTATGACAAGAACCGCGACGGTTTCGTGATCGCGGGCGGTGCCGGCGTGCTGGTGCTCGAAGAGCTCGAGCGGGCCAAGGCGCGGGGCGCGAAGATCTATGGCGAGGTCGCCGGCTATGGCGCGACGTCGGATGGCTTCGACATGGTGGCCCCGTCCGGCGAGGGCGCCGTGCGCTGCATGCAAAAGGCGCTCGAGGGCTTCGACGGACGCCGGATCGACCGCGTCGACTACATCAATCCGCACGGCACCAGCACGCCGGTGGGCGATGCCAGGGAGATCGATGCGATCCGCACGGTTTTCGGCAAGAACGCCCCGCCGATCTCGTCGACGAAATCGCTGTCTGGCCACTCGCTGGGCGCGATCGGCGTGCAGGAGGCGATCTTCTCGCTGATGATGCTCAACAACGGCTTTATCGCCGAGAGCGCCAACATCGAGGAGCTCGATCCAGCGTTCGAGGACATGCCGATCGTCCGCCAACGTCGCGATGCCGTGCTTAACTGTGTCCTCTCGAACAGCTTCGGTTTCGGCGGCACCAATGCCACCTTGGTGTTCCGCCGTCACGATGGTTAAGGCCAGGGACTAGCAGAGAAATCTGTTTTATCCACGGCTGGCGACACCGGGCGGTCCATTCGGCTCCGACAAGGAGCCCGAGCAAACTGCACGGGGTGCGATGGCTGGACACGCACGTATCAAGCAACCGAAGGGAAGCCTGTGGCTCGCCCATGCGAACCGCAGAGCCCTCGCCAAATCGGGGATGCCGATGACCCAGAAAGACATCACGCAGCCGGGCCCATTGCTCGCCGGCAAGCGCGGACTGATCATGGGCGTCGCCAACGATCGCTCGATCGCCTGGGGCATCGCACGGGCCTGCGCCAACCACGGCGCCAAGCTCGCGTTCAGCTACCAGGGCGATGCCTTCGGACGCCGGGCGGTGCCGCTCGCACAGTCGGTCGGCTCCGACGTGGTGGTGCCGTGTGACGTCGCAGACTTGGCCAGCGTCGACGCCATGTTCGCCGAGATCGACAAGGCCTGGGGTGGTCTCGACTTCGTCGTGCACGCGTTGGCCTTCTCGGACCGCCGCGAGTTGCACGGCCGCTACTCGGACACCAGCCGTGAGAACTTCACCAACACCATGATGATCTCGTGCTTCTCGTTCACCGAGATCGCCAAGCGCGCTGCCCCGCTGATGAAGACCGGCGGCTCGATGCTGACGCTGACCTATGGCGGATCGATGCGCGTCGTGCCGTCCTACAACGTGATGGGCGTCGCCAAGGCCGCGCTCGAGGCCTCGGTGCGCTACCTCGCCGCCGACTTCGGAGGACAGGGGATCCGCGTCAACGCATTGTCCGCCGGGCCGATGCGCACGCTCGCCGGCGCGGCGATCTCCGACGCCCGCTTCATCTTCAACTACCAGGGCGACAATGCCCCCTTGAAGCGGACGCCGACGCTCGACGAGGTGGGAGGCGCCGCGCTCTACCTGGTGTCGGATCTCGCCGGCGCGGTCACCGGCGAAACCCACTACGTCGACTGCGGCTACAACGTCGTGTCGATGCCCACGCTCGAGGCCTTGAAGGCCCAGGACGCCGTGATCCAGCGGGCCAGCAAGCCGCCGAGCGAGGCAGCGGAGTAGCAGCCAAGGCCCTTCAATTCATCGCGTCATGCCGGAGGCCGCGCGTTCAGCAACACTCTTGCAGGGTCCCGTCTCGCGTCGGCGGGAGCGGGGCGCCTGGACGGACGGGATCACAGGATGAAGAGCCCCGGACGGCCTGCCCCTATTCGTCGTCGAGTTTGACGTACTCCTCGCCGAACGGGGCGTCGCGGCGCTTGAAGGCCTGCGAGAGCCCGTGCTCGCGCGCCGTCTTGTGGAACTCCTGGGCGGCCGCCGCCTGATGCGAGCGCGCGTCGGTCTCGGCCGAGAAGCGCTGCAGCGTGCGTGCGCCCATCAGCTCCATCCCCATGTTGACGATGCGCTTGTTGGCGGCCAGCATATCGGCGTCGATCAGCGCCATGCGGGCGGCGAGCGCGCGCGCCTCGTCGTAGAGCTTGGCCGGCGCCACGGCCTTCAGCACGAGACCTATTTTCGCTGCATCGCGTCCGGTCAAACTGTCGCCGGTCAGCAGCATGCGCTTGGCCCACTGTGGGCCGACATTGTGGATCCACAGGTGCATCGGCGGCGTGCCCATGGCGCGCACCGCGGGGAACCCGATGCGGGCATCTCGGGCGGCGATGACGATGTCGCAGCACAGCGCCAGGTCCGTGCCGCCGGCAACGCAATTGCCGTGCACCGCCGCGATCACCGGCTTGTGCATGTCGAACAGCATCATGATGTCGGATTGGTTGCGCTCGAGCCGCCAGCTGTCATCGGCGATCGAGATCGAGCCGGGCTGGCGGTAGAGGCTGGCGTCGAAGTCGCCGGGTGCGGGTCCCGACACGTCGTAGCCGGCGCAGAAATCCTTGCCGGCGCCCTTCAGGATCACCACCCGCACCGCACGCAAGTCGTCGGCCTCGAGCAGCGCCTCACGCAGTTCCGACAAGAGCTTGCGATTGAGCGCATTGCGCTTGTCGGGGCGGTTCAACGTGATCGTCGCGATCGCCGCATCGACCTCGAAGTCGAGGCACTCGGTGGATTTCAGCCATTTGCGCATGTTGAACCTCCCGTCACGCGAACCCGCTCCCGAAACAACTTCGTCCCGGAGACGATCTCCGGGACGCTAAGGGAACCGATCCGCGATGGCAAACGGGCGGGTGCGCCGCGTCAGTGCTTCACCTGATCCGCCTGACCGAAGGCGCTGGCGAGCTGCTGCTGGTAGCCCTGCACGGCGTTGGGCACGTCGCGGCCTGCGACGACGGCGAGCGCGGGCGCCTCGAGCGCGCGGTCGATCTGCACGATGCGATCGTTCAACGCAAAGCTCGTCTCGACGAGCCGGCGCAGCTCGGCTGGAAGCTTGTCGAAGTCCTTGGTGTGGGCCGGACGCCCGATCGTTGTCAGCTTGATGCGGCGGCGCTTGACGCGGGCCTCCTCAGGCGTGATCTCGCCAGCCTTCAACGAGCGGCGCACGAGCAGCCACGATGCGATCTCGAGCAGCCGCGTCGTCAGGCGCATGCTTTCGGTCGCGTAAAGAACAGAATGCTGGGGACCCAGCGCCTTGGCCTCACGGCGGCCCGCGCCGTCGAGATAGGAGGCGGTGGTCTCGACCAGCCCCATGCCCTCGCGGAAAATCTGGTCGAACTGCTCGGACGTGGCGAACCGCTCAGCGAACGAGATGGTGACACCACCAGACGACGATACGCTACCCACGGACATCCCCAACACACCCTCGAAGCGAAACGACATCTTCGCATACCGCCTAGCAACGACTCTGCCAAGACTATCATTGCAGATGCCGGTTAAAGAATTTGCTCCGGAATGGGTCGTTTCGATGGCGCAAAAAAATCGAGCCGCGGATGAGGCGGCTCGGGAGTTAACAGGGAGGCGTCAAACAGAGTGGACAGGATCCACTCGAGATCCAGATGACTGGATGAACTCCACTGTAAGACGCAATCGTAAACATCGCGTTAATGGCAAACAGAGTGTTGCGACGTGTCCCTTAAGCAAGGGCTTGGACGGTGGAGCTGAGCGGTTGTGCCGAATGGGGACGCCTACAGCTTCAGGACGGCGCGCTGGATCTCGTAGAGCATCAGGGCGGTGGCCACGGCGAGATTGAGCGAATCGAGCCGGCCCACCATCGGAATGTGCACCAGCGACCGGCAGGCGGCGGCAGCGCTGGGGGTGAGGCCATCGCCTTCCGTGCCCATGACCAGGAGCGCCGGCGCTGCGTAGGTGGCCGCTCGGAAATCGCTCCGACCTTCCAGATGCGTGCCGACGACCGTGCCCGGCCAGCCCTGCGCCAACGCCTGGAACGCCGGCTCGTCGATGCGCGCCAGCGGGACGGCGAATACCGAGCCCATGCTGGCGCGCACGGCCTCATGCGCGAAGGGATCGCAGGTCTGGCCGAGCAGCAGGATGCCAGCCACCCCCGCGGCGTCCGCGGTTCGCAGAATGGTGCCGAGGTTGCCCGGATCGCGGATGCCTTCGAGCACGACCCAGGGCGCCGGCTTGGCAAGCGCGGCTGCGTCCGGCAGCGCGATCCAGCGCTGCTCGAACACGCCGATCAGGCTCTGCGGATTGTCCTTGGCCGCGATCTTTCCGAGCACGGCGGCGGACACGTCGAGGCAGTCGGCGCCGGCCTCCCGCGCCCAGGTGATGAGCCCGCGTGCCTTTGGGTTGTCGCCGGCGCCTGGACCGTGCACGAGGATCTTCGGTCGCCAACCGTTCTCGCGCGCGGTGACGAGCAGCGACATACCCTCGGCGGCGAACAGGTTGGTCTCGCGGCGCACTTTGCGCATCTCGAGCGAGCGCACCAGTTTCACGGTGTCGTTCTGGAGGCTCGTCACGACGCGGGAGCCCGGTGCGGAGGGCTGGGACGGATCAGCGGACGAGGTCATGGCTCACCCATCGCGCATAGAGGGAGGTCGGCACCGCGCGGCCGCCTGCTTCCTCGCGGATCGCCAGTTCGCCGCAATCATGCCGGCCGGTGCGCCCACCGATCGCTTCCTGCATCAGTTGCCCGATCGACAGCGCGGAAGCGCGGATGGCGTAGGCGGTCAGCACGATGGCGCTGCGTCCGGGCTCGAGCAGGGCGACGCAATCGGCCAGGTGCGCAGGCAGATGCTCGAACAGCTCCCACACCTCGCCGCTCGGCCCCCGTCCGAACTTCGGCGGATCGACCAGGATGACATGGTAGCGCTTGCCGCGGCGCGCCTCGCGGGCGGCGAACTTCCGCGCGTCGTCGAGGATCCAGCGGATCGGCGCATCGCCGAGCTTGGACGCCGCCTGGTTCTCTTTCGCCCAGGCGATCGCCTTCTTGGAGGCATCGACGTGGGTGACCTCGGCGCCGGCGGCCGCCGCGAGCAGAGATGCAGCACCTGTATAGGCGAACAGGTTCAGCACGCGCGGCTTTGCTTCCGGGTCCGTCGCGCGCACGTCGGCGATGAGGCCGCGCATCCAGTCCCAGTGCGGCAATTGCTCCGGGAACAGGCCCAGATGCCGGAAGGCCGAAAGGCGGCCGAGCAGCGTGACCCCGTGCAGGCGCATGGGCCACGTCTCGGGCACATCGGCGCCGCGCCGCCACTTGCCGGCCTCCTCGTCGTCCTCGCCAGCAAACGTCGCGTCGGCCTGGGCCCACACGGATGGCTCGAGGCGTGGACGCCACAGCGCCTGCGGCTCCGGCCGATCGACGGTGACACGTCCGAACCGCTCGAGTTTGCGCCCGTTACCGCTGTCGAGCAGGCGGTAATCGGCAAAGCCCGTGGAGTCGAGCAGCTGCAGTTTTGGCGAAGACGTCATGTGCAGGCTTTATCGCGCCGGAACAACAACCACAATTGGGGTTGGGACATGCGCACCCAGTCCCTGGCGCACCCAGGCCTTGCTCGCCGCCGGTTTATGGTCGAGGTTCGCAGGCGTTAACCCCGACGATCCCGCGCAAGAGTGCCGCCATGTCCACGTCCCTGACGTTCGATCCCGTCCGGCTGCCTCCAGAATGCGAGGACTTGCGCCGGGAGGTGCGCGCGTTCGTCAGCCAAGAAATCGCGGCGGGCACCTGGGACCCCGACGCCGTCGGCCGTGACGACGCCTTCAACCGCGACTTTGCCAGGAAGGTCGGCCAGAAGGGCTGGATCGGCATGACCTGGCCGAAGAAATACGGCGGCCAGGAGCGTTCGTTCCTCGAGCGCTATGTCGTGACCGAGGAGTTCCGCGTCGCCAACGCGCCCTCGCGTGTGTTCTTCACGGCCGACCGGCAATCCGGCCCGACGCTGATCAAGTATGCCAACGACGAGATCAAGCAGAAGATCCTGCCGAAGATCTGCGCCGGCGAGTGCTGCTTTGGCATCGGCATGAGTGAGCCGGGCTCGGGCAGCGACCTGTTCGCGGCCAAGACCAAGGCCACCAAGGTCGATGGCGGCTATCTGATCAACGGCTCCAAGATCTGGACCTCGAACGCGCATCAGGCCGACTACCTGATCGCGCTGTTCCGCACCTCGGCGCCGACCAAGGAGAACCGCCGGCACGGACTGACCTCGTTCCTCGTCGACATGAAGACCAAGGGCATCACCTGCAATCCGATCATCCAGCTGTCGGGCCTGCACGAATTCAACGAGGTGGTGTTCCAGGACGCGTTCATGCCCGACGCGCATCTGCTCGGCGAGATCGACGGCGCGTGGAAGCAGGCGACCAGCGAGCTTGCCTACGAGCGCAGCGGGCCTGAGCGCTTCCTCGAGACGTTTCAGGTGATGATCGAGCTGGTGCGGGTGCTGGGCGACAAGCCTGATCTGCGCGCGGCGGAAGGTCTCGGGCGTCTCGTTGCGCAGTTGCACACGCTGCGGCGCATGTCGGTGTCGGTGAACGGCATGCTGGCGGCGGGCAAGGAGCCGGTGGTCGAGGGCTCGGTGGTCAAGGATCTCGGCACCATCTGGGAGCAGAAGTTGCCGCACAAGGCGCGCGAGGTGGCGGCCTTCGTCGAGAGCGAGGACACCGGTAACCGCATCGCCTTCGAGGAGCAGCTGGCGTTCGCCACCACGATCGCGCCGAAACTGACGATCCAAGGCGGCACGACGGAAGTACTGCGCGGCATCATCGCGGCCGGTTTGGGATTGCGGGGGCGGTGATGCACATGCAGAAAAAACGTGACATCGGGGCGCTGCTCGATCCGAAGTCGGTGGCGGTGATCGGCGCGGCGCCGTTGGGCCAGGGACTGAGGGGCCGCATCCTCGAATTCATGCTGCTGCATCCCTATGCCGGAAAAATCTATCCGGTGAGCCGCAGCCACGCCGAGGTGCAGGGCCTCAAGGCCTACCCTGCAATCGAGGCGTGTCCGGGTCCCGTCGATCTGGCGATCCTGATCGTGCCGGCGAAGTACGTAGCCGACGAGCTCGAGCGCTGCGGCAAGGCCGGCGTCAAGGCGGCGGCGATCATCTCGTCGGGCTTCGCCGAGGAGCCGGGCGACGCCGGCGCCAAGATGCAGGCCGATCTCAAGGCGATCGCGCAGAAGTACGCGATGGCGGTCACCGGGCCGAACTCCGAAGGCTTCGCGTCGATCGACCAGGCGCTGCTGCCGACGTTCTCACCCGTAGCGGGCCCCTCTGACATCCCGCTACTGCCGAAGGTCACGTCGAATGGCCGCGTCGCGCTGGTGGCGCAGTCGGGTGGCATGGGCTTCTCGTTCTTCGATCGCGGCCGGCCGAAGGAGATGGCCTTCAACTACATCGTCACCACCGGCAACGAAGCCTGCATGGAAGGCATCGACGTCGTCGAGCACCTACTCGACGAGGGCAAGACCGACGCGTTCCTGATGATGATCGAGGACGTGAAGTCGCCGGCGACCTTCCTGCGCGTCGCCGAGAAGGCGCTTCGGGCGGGAAAGCCGCTGATCGTCAGCAAAATCGGCAAAACCGAAGCCGGCGCCAAGGCCGCCGCCTCCCACACCGCCGCACTCGCCGGCTCCTACAGCACCTTTCAGGCGATCGCCCAGCGCTACGGCATCATCGAGGGCAACTCGGTCGACGAGATGGTCGACATCGCCAACGGCTTCATGACCTGGCGGGGCCGGCTGCCGACGGGCCGGCGCATCGGCATCTGCACGGGCTCGGGCGGAGGCGGCGCGTGGCTGTCGGACGCCTGCAATCTCGCCGGCCTCGAGGTGCCGACCCTCGACGCGGCGACCCGCGCCATCCTCGATCCGTTGCTGCCCTCCTACGGCACCTCGCAGAACCCGGTCGACGGCACAGCGCAGGC
>JANOJW010000275.1:0-2883 GCA_031418955.1 Hyphomicrobiales bacterium
TCCGGAAGGCCGCATCACCGTCACCGGCGGCCTCATGAAGGTCTATGACGGCACCGCCATGATCGCCGAGAAGGCCGACGCCTGGATCGTTCCCGTGCGCATCGAGGGGCCGGAGCGTTCGCCGCTGGGCTACATGGCGCGCGGACAGGTCAAGCGCGCGCTGTTCCCCAAGACCACCGTCACCATCCTGCCGGCCCGCAAGATCACGTTGCCCGACACACTCAAGGGCAAAGCCCGCCGACAGGCCGCCGGCGCCCGCCTGCAGGACATCATGGTCGACACCGCCGTCGAGACCGCGCGCATCGACCGCACGCTGTTCGAGGCCCTGGTCGAAGCGAAAGCCACCAAGGACACCGGCAAGGTCGCGGTCGAAGATCCGCTCGGCACCAAGCTCTCCTACAAGCAGCTGATCGTCGGCGCGCAGGTGCTCGGCGCCAAGCTCAGCCCCCTCGCGCCCGAAGGCGCGGCGGTTGGCGTTCTGCTGCCCAATGCGGCGGCTGTCGCCGTCACCTTCTTCGCGCTGCAGTCGACGGGCCGGGTCGCTGCGATGATCAACTTCACCGCCGGTCCCGTCAACGTGATCGCTGCCTGCCGGGCCGCCAAAATCGACATCGTGCTCTCCTCCAAGGCCTTCATCGAGAAAGGCCGCCTCGGCGAACTCATCGCCAGGCTCGAGTCAGCCGGCCTCCGCATCGTCTACCTCGAGGACGTCCGCGCCTCGATCGGGACCGCCGACAAGCTGCGTGGCCTCATGCAGCGCGGCAAGCCGCTCGTTGCGCGCCTGCCCACCGACCCGGCCGTGATCCTGTTCACGTCGGGCTCGGAGGGCTCGCCCAAGGCCGTCGTGCTCTCGCATCGCAATATCCTCGCCAACGTCGCACAGGCGCTGGCCCGGATCGCGGCCAACGGCGACGACAAGGTGTTCAACGTGCTGCCTGTGTTCCACTCGTTCGGGCTGACGGGCGGCATGATGATGCCGCTGATCGGCGGCATCCCGCTCTACCTCTACCCCTCGCCCCTGCACTACCGCATTGTCCCTGAGCTCGTGTACGGCTCGAACGCCACGATCATGTTCGGCACCGACACCTTCCTCAACGGTTACGCGAGGGCCGCCCACCCTTACGACTTCCACAAAGTGCGCCTCATCATGGCCGGCGCCGAGGCAGTCAAGGATCGCACGCGTCAGGTCTACATGGACAAGTTCGGCGTCCGCGTTCTCGAGGGCTATGGTGTCACCGAGACCGCGCCCCTGCTCGCCATGAACACGCCGCTCGCCAACCGTTCGGGCACCGTCGGCCGCCTGTCGCCACTGATGGAGGCGCGCCTCGACAAGGTGCCCGGCATCGAGGAAGGCGGGCGTCTTTATGTGCGCGGCCCCAACGTCATGCTCGGATACTTCCGCACCGAGAACCCCGGCGTCCTCGAGCCCCCGGCCGACGGCTGGCACGACACCGGCGACATCGTAACCATCGACGACGACGGCTTCATCAAGATCCGCGGCCGCGCCAAGCGCTTCGCCAAGATCGCCGGCGAGATGGTCTCGCTGTCCGCCGTCGAGGCGATGGCCGCCGAGCTGTGGCCCAAGGCGCTCTCGCTCGTCGTCGCACTTCCCGATCCGCGCAAGGGCGAGCGGCTGATCGTGCTCACGCAGGAGAAAGACGCCGCCCGCGACGCGTTTCTGAAGCACGCCAAGGCCAAGGGCGCCACCGAACTCTCCGTTCCAGCCGAGTTCCTGGTGCTCGACCACTTGCCGCTGCTCGGTTCCGGCAAGCCCGACTACGTCGCCGCCGGCAAGCTCGCCGCCGAACGCGCAACACCCCCCCGCATCGTCGAGGACGAGGCGGCTTGAGGTTGGCGATGGGGTCAGACGCTTGGGTCTGACCCCGTTCCGCAGGCTGTCCGCATGCCCATCCCAACCCCGGCCTCCCGCCGTCGGCAACAACTCCTTGCATGATGCCACTCACTGCACTATAGTCGTGCGAGTGATCGAGGGCAGCCGTGCGGGTCTACAAGACGAAGCCGTTCGCTCGCTTCCAGCGGGCAAGCGGATCAGCGACGAGACGCTCTGCACCGCCATTGCGGATGCCGAGGCAGGCTTGATCGAGGCTGAACTCGGCGGCGGCCTGATGAAGCAGCGCGTCGCGCGGCCAGGTCGCGGCAAGCGCGGCGGCTATCGCACCGTGATCGCCTATCGGACGGGGACGCGTGCAATCTTCCTGCTCGGCT
The DNA here is from genome assembly GCA_031418955.1 of Hyphomicrobiales bacterium. Lineage (GTDB taxonomy): Bacteria > Pseudomonadota > Alphaproteobacteria > Rhizobiales > Hyphomicrobiaceae. Next base: position 2,227 of record JANOJW010000275.1, read on the forward strand.
TTGCCAAGTCGGTGCGTGCGAACATGGACGACGACGGGGACTTGACGGAGGTTGACTGTGGCAAGAGCACGCAAGACTGAGCGCAAGCCGACGTCCAAGGCGCGCATGCGCGCAGAGATCGTCGAGATCACGCAGGGTATGCACCGCGCCGGCTTGGTGGACGATGCCGAGCTGGAAAAGACGACGATCGCCATGCTGGGACGCGACGCGCTCCCGAAGTGTGCCAGCCTGTCGCCGGCACAGATCGTCCGAGTGCGCGAGGCAGCCGGCGTCAGCCAGGCCGTGATGGCAGGCTTTCTCAACGTTGCGGTGTCGACGGTGAGTCAATGGGAGCGAGGCGAGCGGCGGCCTGCGGGGACCGCGCTGAAGCTCCTGCACGTTGTCAAAGTCAAGGGGCTCGAGGCGCTTCGCGTGTAGCGGGGGACGGTTGCCGCGCAAGAGTGCGCAACGCCACCCCGCATGGTCGAGGTCGAGGCAACTTGACCATCCGGCGACCAAGCCTATAGCGATGGGGCTAGTTCGGATCATGCCCATGACCTGAAAGCACGATATGCGCCAAGACAGATTAAAGGTCTTCATATCCTACTCTCGCGCAGACGCTGTTTTTGCGGAAGAACTCGTTACCGCGCTAACCGCCTTTGGCTGTTCACCCTATCT
>JANOJW010000276.1:0-4641 GCA_031418955.1 Hyphomicrobiales bacterium
GCTCGGTGGAGAGGCCTCTGATCGCTTTGGAAAGGTCGTCGTGGACGCCTTTGATCATCTGCGCCAGTAATTCGAATTGATCGTTGGTCATGATCTATAAATAGACTTACATTTCGATGATTTGCATTTGATCTTGCTCGATCTGCTGCTTCCGTGCTTCATTCCATAAATAGAATGCCCGCTCGACAATCACGTTGCGTTTCAATCCAGTCTCTTCGCTCAATTGTTGCAACTCTTGCAAAAAATAGACCGGTAGAGTTGTGGTGAACGTAACACGTGCTTCTTTGTGAAATCGGCTGTCGGTCATCCCCATATTATACTCCCCACGTCTCCGAAAGCAAAATCGCCGCGTCCACAATCGAACAGGCTTCGAGCGCGGCAACGAGATCGAGTACGTTGCCGCCGCGCTTGCACTGCCCGTGGCAATACCAGGCGCGGCCATCGGCGCTCACCCGAAACGCGCGCTTGTTGTTGCCGTCGTGGATCGGGCAACGGGTCGCGTATCCCGCGCCATCGCGCTTCAGCGGGTGCTTCAGGTAGCTCTCGATCGCGACCGTCACCAGTACCTCGCGCTTGATGCGCGCCATATCGATCCGCTTGGCATTCATATGCTCACTCCCGTCCGTTCATCAGCGATAAACAGCCCCGAGCCGGCTCGACGGCGGACAGTCAAGGCAACTGTCCCGGACTGTCCCGCGCTCAGGCCTTGACGGGCGGCCGTGCCGGCTACGCTGCAAAACCGCTGCGGAGGCGTTGCTGACGTGTGCACCCTCCGCCACCCACGCGCATGACGCTTGCCATCGGGCGTCGTTCGATTTATGTCACTGGTAGGAGTGCAATGATACTGAAAAGATAGAGAGGGCTCAGGTGCGGCAAGCTGTCGACGATTTCGAAACGCTGAAGGGGCTGTGGCCGCAGGTCAAAGCGCTCTCGTACCTGGAGCTGAAGGTATTGAGAGACGCGATCAGCGGCGAGATGGGGGAGAAGGTCGACGACGTGCGGTCGGAGCTTCGCGGCAGGATGGCAACGCTCACCGAGCCGTACGGGCTCTCGGTGGCCGACGTTGTCGGCACGCCAAAGCGCCGCACCAAGCGGTGCCCGGCAAACAGCACCGGGCAAGCCGAGCCCTACCGGAACCCCGACAACCCGGAAGAGACCTGGAGCGGCAAGGGGCGCAAGCCGAATTGGATGCGCCGGACGTCCAACAACAGCGCGTAGCCGAGCCGCGCAAAGTGAGACGCCCTGACAAAGGAGTGACGTGATGGCAAAGAAAAAGACCGGCCTGGTCGGATTCAAGCAGAGCAACAAGGCGCCGCTTGGAATGTTCCAGATCCATTTCATCCGGATGGTCGAGAAACTGGGCCGTGAGGCCTATGGCGCCGAGATCGAGCGCCAGCTCATTGCGATGGGTGTCGACAGCGATCGGGGCCAGGTTTCGCAGGCGGGTCGGCGCATGGAAGAAAGGGGCTTCCTCACCTGCAAGAGCGCCCGCGACCCGAACCGCCCGGCCTATCCGGTGGTCGTCTACGCGATCACGCCGCAGGGCCGTGCCGCGCTGGAAGCTTCGCTCGCGATCTACGATGGGCACCGGCTGTTCGCCGACGCCAAGAAGAAGGGGTCGTGAGATGCACGCGGTGAGTTGCCCGTTGGACGCGGCATTGCGGCAGGCGGTGGCGCTCCATGTCCGCGAAATCGAACAGGACGAACTCCTGCGCGATGTCGCGGCGGAACGCCGTCTGCGAGTGGCGCGGTCTGGGGAACAAGCCGGTGAAGACTATGTGCGCCGGGTGATCGCCTCCTTGCAATGCGATGCCGACGACTGACGCGCCCGGTGAACCAAACCCGTCGTCGTCAGGGCGAGCCATGACCCGCAGCACGACGTGGACGCATTCTGTGTCGGGTCGATGCCCGACACTGGACCAAAAATAGCAACAGCCAAATCCATACGAGATTGCTCATGGCTCAACGCATCGGCACGTCGGACACGGGCATCGTGTCAATTCCGTTACAGGCTCGCGAAACCCACGTCCACATTTTCGGGGTGTCGGGCACCGGAAAATCCAAGCTGCTGGAGCAGATGATTCGCGAGGACATCATCGCGGGCCGCGGCTTCACGCTGCTCGACCCGAACGGGGAGCTGTACAAGGACATCGTGCGGTGGGCGGCGGCGAGCGGTTGGGGAAAGGCGCGCCAGTTCCACCTGCTCAACCCGCACATGCAAGGGTTCGGGTTTGGTTTCAATCCGCTGCAAGGGCACGGCGAGGCGAGCGTGATCGTCGACGCAGCGGTCTTGGCGGCCCAACAGGTGTTCGGTGGCGAGGATATGGACGCCAAGCCGCGGCTGGCGCGCGTCCTGCGCACCGTTTTGGGGGCGCTGCTCGCGAACGGACTGACCATGGCCGAAGCCGTGGACGTGTTGGAGCCTGATCGCGGTCGAGGCTTGCGCGAGATGATGCTGCAAGACATTGACAATCCCATCGTTGCGGCCGGTCTGCGGGAATTGTCCTTTGCTCCGCCTCGCCAGTTCATGGAACTGACCGAGAGCACCATGAACCGGCTCGCGGCCTTCCTCGATGCCCGCCTGGTGCGCCAGATCGTCGGCCAATCTCAGGGCGTCGATTTCCGGGAGGTGATGGACAAGGGTGAGATCATGCTGGTCAACCTGAACCCCGGTGAAGGCCTGTCGGAAGGGAATGCACGGCTCCTCGGCACGCTGTTCATCAACTCGCTGTTCGCCAATGCGCGCACGCGGCCGGAGGGCTCACGCCCGCACTACGTCTACATCGACGAGTGCTATCGCTACCTCACCACCGACGTCGAGCGCATTCTCGATGAAGGTCGCAAATACGGCATTCACCTGATCTTGAGTCACCAACGCTTGGGCCAACTGGAGCACGCCGGAAGAAGCATCAAGAACGCGGTCATGTCGAACGCGCGAACCAAGATCGTGTTCGGCGGGCTGACGCCCGAGGAAGCTCAGGAGATCGAAGGGTACCTGTTTATGGGAACCTACGACCTGGAGCGGGTGAAGCAATCGATCACCGCGCCGGCGGTGGTTGGCCACCAGCGGATCATCCTCCACAACGCCTCGCAGTCGCAGGCCCAAAGCTGGGGCGAGAGCACCGGCATCAGCACGAGCACCAGCGAGGGCGACAGCGAAGCTGAGAGCACGGCGTCGTCGGCCATGCAGGGCCGCTCGCACGGCGCTTCACGGAACCAGGGCACGGGCTGGGTCGACAATTACGATCTGGACGAGCAGCGTACAGCTCTGTTCCGGGTCGTGCTGCCGCACACTGGTTCACTGTCCGCCAACCAAGGAACCGGCGTCTCGTCGAGTGACAGCCAGAGTATCTCAGACACTCATGGCCGGACACGGTCTCGGTCACGCGCCCAATCGCTTGCAACGTCGCAGTCGACGTCACAATCGCGGGCTGAAGCGACGTCACGGGGGCACTCGGAAGCGCTGCGACCGATCGTCGAAGAGCGCGCGACGCAAACTTACAGCCTCGATGAGCAGCGCTACGAGAAAGCGGCGCTCATTCGCAACCTACCCAAACGGATGGCACTCATAAAGTTGGCGGAGGGAGGCCCCGCGACAATCATGCGCACGGCCACGGTCGATCGTCCGGTGGTCGCGGGCACGGCTATCCGGGCCTTCAACGCCCGCGCCCTCGAAGCCAGCCGCTACACGCGACCCGTAGAGCAGATCGAGCAGGAGCTGTCGGAGCGCCGTATCGACATCGCTCGCCGGATGGCGGTTGAGATCATCGAGCCCACCCACTTCCGCCAGAAGCGGCCGAAACCCCGCGATGTCGTCGATGTCTAGGATCGATGCACAGGCGGCCGTGGCGGATATGGGTCGGCGATGTACAATGGTGTCGTATGCAAAAGAAGCGCGGCAAGCGATTTGAACGGGCGAGTAAAGACGACGTGACGGCGCTTCGCGCGCACTTTCAACGGACACAACGCGACGAGCAGATCATCGGCCGCGTCGGCGAGTTCCGGTTTCTGTCGTCCGAGCAAATCCTGCGGCTGGTGCCGGCAATCGATGGCGAGACCGCCAAGCAGGTACCAGAGCGTTTGAAACGGTTGTGGCAATTGCAGTACCTCGACCGTCCCCGGGCGCAGCTGCAATACTACCGCGCCGGGGGCGGATCGGCGCGCATGATTTATGCGCTCGGCCAACAAGGCGCGCGGCTGCTCAGCGAGCGCGACAACGTGCCGATCCACAAACTCAACTGGACGCTGAAGAACAATCGCGTCGGTCAGATCAACATTCTACACACCGTTGAAATCGCCGAGGTACTGACCAAGCTCGAAAGCGAATGCACGGCGTCGAACAACATTGCTCTCATCAAGGGCGCGCGGATCGTCGCCGAAAGCCCAGCCAGCACCCACAAGATGGAGAAGCCGCACAAGATCTCGACCAGCCCGAGCTTTGCCGGCCGGTCGTTCAAGCTGGCAATCTACCCCGACGCCGTGTTTGCGCTCGAAATCGACGGCGCCGAACGCTCGAACTTCTTCCTCGAAGTCGACCGCGGCACGATGCCGGTCGCACGCAAACTTTCGAGCATGAGGGCCGATGTGCGCCAGCGCTCGGTCTTGGAAAAGTTCATGTGCTACGCGCAGGCCTGGAAGGAC
>JANOJW010000277.1:0-11146 GCA_031418955.1 Hyphomicrobiales bacterium
TGGGAGGTGCCGGTGCTGTCGGGGCTGTCGGCGCCGATCACCTCCGACGAGTTGAAGCAGTTCGGTGCAGCGCTCGCCTCGTTCGGCTCGACGCCGCTGTTTCACATGCTGGGCGTGACGCCGGAAGCTCGGGACCTCGAGGACGTGTTCGATGGTCGTGTGCCGGCCGCACGACGGCTCGGCGCGTCCGACATCGCCAACCTGATGGCCTCCTATCGCCCGAAGGACGACAAGCTGGACGTCGTCGTGTTCGCCGCGCCCCAGCTATCGCTGTTCGAGATGCAGACGCTGGCGGGCCTGCTCGACGGGCAGCGGATATCGTCGAAGGTGACGCTGCTCGCCTGCACCTCGCCCGATATCAAGGCGGCGGCCGACCGCATGGGGATTACCGCGCGCATCGAGGGTTCGGGGAGCACGGTGCTGTCGGGCGTGTGCTTCTACCAGATGTACGCGCGCGAGATCGGGCAGGCCAACGGCTGGACGCGCCTGATGTCGAACTCGGCCAAGATCGTGAACATTCTCGGCGGCTACGGCTACGAGCCGATCCTCGACAGCATGGAGGCGTGCGTGGCGAGCGCGGTGGCGGGGCGGATTGTGGTTCAGTCCGGTTGAACTTATGGGTTTCCTGCGGCTCCAGGCGGCATGAATGGTTTACACGAGTGCAACAGCCTATTTCTTGAGCCAGCTGGATCATGTGGTGGATGTTCCGGTGGACCAGTATGCACTGCCTCCTGTCGACGACGACAGCCGACGCACCAGTGCCCATCCACCTCCTCCTTTAAGTGTGGGCGTGGCCAAGAATAGTTGGCCAATCCAGCACGCATACGAGCATTGGTTGGAGATTGGTCCGACGCAGCCCTCGTTCAACTGGCCATCCATTGTGGCGTTTCGCCGTGATGATCCAATCATTCTGCTTTATCTTGGCATTGAAGTGCAGGCTCTGCTGCAACTGAAACAGCAGTGCGTCGTGCCGTGTCCACTTGGAGAACGTAGCCCGCTGACCTATGTGTCATTTTTGGAAGTCGCACCCTGGAATCGTGGCGGTGCCCCTTTGCGTAAATTCAGAGGACTTGGCCAGTTGATGCTGAGGTTCGCCTGCCAGAGATCCCGGCAGATGGGTTGGTCGGGAAGATTGGGACTTCACGCGCTGCCCGGAGCGGAGTTGTTCTATTCCCGCCTCGGATTTTCGATGCCGCTGTGTCCCAATGAGTATCATGAGACCTATTTCGAGCTGTTCCCCGAAGCTGCTGCAAGCCTGCTAGCGGAGGAGTGACATGACCAAGCTGCCGTTCAAACTGACAGCACCTCCGTCGGGGTGGCTCGACCGCTTTCCAGACGGCGACTACACTGTTGGACGCGGCGCCGACCCGCGTGGATCTACCGATCGATCTGTCGATGCGAAGCGTCAAAAAGCGCCGCGGAAGCCTGCAAAGAAGCGCAAGCGGACAGCCGAGGCCGCAAAGTGAGCAAAGTGACTTCGAGATATCGCGGGCACCCAGGCCCCGGCAGCGCCGTCACCGGCGAGGCGCTGGTGGCGGCCGACAACTTCTCGGCGCGCTACGACCTCGATTTGACCAAGGGTATCTTCTCCCGGCCAGCCCACAAGCTGGTCGGCCAGAGCTACGTCGGCCGCATCCTGGTGCTCAACATCGCCAAGGGCGGCGTGGCGACGGCCTGGATGCTGCGCGCCATGGTCGAGAGCGGCCGGGCGCCGAAGGCGCTGATTCTGAATTTCGCCAACCCGATCATGGCGCAGGGCGCCGCGTTCGCCGACCTGGCCCAGATCGACCGCTTCGATGTCGACATCACGAGCGTGATCCGCAGCGGCGAGACCCTTGCCGTGGATCCGACCACCGGCGACGTCCACGTGCATGCATGAATCGCGGCTGGATTGTGACGTCGATCTGAATGCAACTTCAGGTGCGTTTCGAGATCAAAATTAACAAATAGTTATCAATATCTTATCGAGACATGCACGTGGAGCATGGCTCCGACGAGCCGTTGTGCGTTGCAACGTGGCATGCCCGATGCCATCTTTCGCTCATGAGCCGCCGAGGGTCAAAAGGCCCCGGCACCCCAGAAAACCACAAAAAGCAGTTGGGAACGATCATGAGCACCAAGACCTACGACCAGGCCCTCGATTTCATGCCGACCGCCACCACCGGCGGCCGCGGACCGCTCGGGACGGCGCGCCAGTTCTTCTCGGCCATCACCGAAGGCTTCGAAGCGCAAGCCCGCTACCAGCGCAACTTGTCGCGCGGCATGGGTGCCTCGGAAGCCGCCGGCAAGGCCTTCGACGAGACCTCGGCCAAGCGCTGATCAGCGCGGCGGACGGCTCCAGCAGGGGAGTCGCCGCACCCAACAGAAATCGCGCGCGCCGCACATCCGCGGCGTGCGCTTTTTTGCGTGGGGCAATCGACCGTTTGCCGCTACGATCGTCACGCCACTTAAGGGGCAGCCGGCAGAAAGCCAACGCCATGCTCATGCAACGCCAGCGGTCGCAGCTGCTGATCATCGATGTGCAGGATCAGCTCGCCCCGCACATCGAGACGGTGAAGGAGGTTGTCGCCAGCACGCGGCGGTTGGCTGCCTATGCGGCGCGGCTCGAGGTGCCGGCGACGTTCACCGAGCACTATCCACAAGGCCTCGGCTCAACCATTGGCAGCGTGCGGGAGGCAGCGGCCGAAGGCACGCCCGTGCTCGGAAAGATCACGTTCTCCTGCTGGCAGGATGCAGCGATCAAGACGCGCATCGAGAGCCTGCGAAAGAAGAAGCGCGACCAGATCGTCGTCGCCGGCATGGAGGCGCACGTTTGCGTCGGCCAGACCGTGCTCGATCTGATCGCCGCCAACTTCGAGGTCTTCCTCGTCGCCGACGCGGTCGGCTCGCGCAAGGCGCGGGTGCGCGACATCGCCATCGAGCGCCTGCGGACGGCGGGCGCAACCATCGTCGCACAAGAGATGGTCGCGTTCGAATGGCTCGAGCGTGGCGACACGCCGGATTTCCGCGAGATCGTGAAGCTGGTGAAGTAGGGCGCAATAGCCCCGCCTTCGGGGCGTATTGCGCCGCCAAACCCACAGGGGCCTCCGTCGGCGCAATACGTCGGCAAGTGCAGACCGCCTATTGCGCCCTACGCCCGTTCGCCCTTTCCTCGAACCGGCCAGCTTGCAATACTCCGCAAAGCGTCACTGGCCACGCGGCCGAAGTCTTGGAGAATCCACATGCGCCTCAAAGACAAGGTTGCGATCGTGACGGGGGCGGCGTCCGGCATGGGGGCTGCGACCGCCCGCATCTTCGCCAAGGAGGGCGCAAGGGTCGTGCTGACCGACCTCAACGAGGCGGACGGCCAGAAGGTCGCGCGCGAGATCGGCAACACTGCGATGTTCGTGCGCCACGACGTGGCGATAGAAGCCGACTGGCAGGCGGTCGCCGACGCCGCCATGAAGGCCCACGGCCGCATCGACATCCTGATCAACAACGCCGGCGTGTCGGGCAGCGACCCAGACCGGCTGTCGATGGAGACCTGGGATCAGCAGATGTCGATCAACGCCAAGGGCGTGTTCATCGGGTTGCGCACCATCATTCCGATCATGCAGGCGCAGAAGGGCGGCGCGATCGTCAACATCTCGTCGATCTCCGGCATCGTCGGGCAGACGTTCGTGCACATGGGCTACAATGCGGCGAAGGGCGCGGTGCGCACCATGACCAAGACGGTCGCCGTGCAGTATGCGCCCGACGGCATCCGCTGCAACTCGATCCACCCGGGCATCATGCCGCCGATGAAGACGTCGCGGCTATCGGCTGATCCCGTCATTCGCGAGAAGACCATTCGCGCCATCCCGATGCGCCGCGAGGGCCGCATCGAGGAGGTGGCCTACGCCTCGCTGTTTCTCGCTTCCGACGAGGCCTCCTACATCACCGGCATCGAGGTGCCCGTCGACGGCGGCTTTCTCGCGCAGTGAGGCTGCACCCGTCGGGTAGAGCGGCGCATGCCTCGCGCAGCGAGGTATCGCGGCGAGACCCGACGCGTTATGGCACTGCGCCGTCGGGTCTCGGCCGCAGTGCAGACGGCCTTCTACCCGACCTACACTGCGCCGCTTAACCCTAACGCTTCACTGCATTTGACAGCGTCACGCTGATCGGTCACTTTTTCGCTAGGCTGCGCAAGGTGGGTTCCTCACTTGTAGGTCGGGTAGAGCGCTGCTCTTGCGAGACCCGAGAAAGCCCAGCGCGCCGCAACAAGTCGGGTCTCGGCCGAAGTGCAGACGGCCTTCTACCCGAACCTACGGCATGTAGCCCTCCCCGCCCCCTCAGCAATCCAGCGTCGTCTGTCGCTCCCACTCGGTGAGATGGCGCGCGTAGTCGTTCCAGTCGGCGTGGCGGAGCTTGAGATAACTCGCCACCGTCGCCTCGCCGAGCGCTGCTTTCAGCACGCCCGACTGATCGAGGCTGCGCAGCGCATCGAGCAGATTGAGCGGCAGGCGCTTGGCGTCCTTCACGAGATGGCCCTCGGCGTACATGTCGATGTCGAGACGCTTGCCCGGACTGCGCTTGTGGCGGATGCCGTCGAGGCCGACGGCCAGCAGTCCCGCCTGCAGCAGGTAGGGATTGACGGCGCCGTCGGGGAGGCGGAACTCGAAGCGGCCCGCATCCGGGATGCGGATCATGTGGGTGCGGTTGTTGCCGGCGTAGGTGACCGTGTTGGGCGACCACGTCGCGCCCGACAGCGTGCGCGGCGCATTGATGCGCTTGTAGGAGTTGACCGTCGGATTGGTGAAGGCGGCGAGCGCGTCGGCCGAGTGGATGAGCCCACCGATGAAGTTGTACGCGAGATCGGAGAGGCCGAGCTCGCCCGTCTCGCTCGCAAACAGGTTCGCCCCCTTCGACCACAGCGACACGTGCGCGTGGCAGCCGTTGCCGGTGAGCGTGGGGAACGGCTTTGGCATGAAGGTCGCGCGCAGCCCGTGCTTCTCGGCGATCGACTTGACCATGAACTTGAAGAACGTGTGCCGGTCGGCAGTCTTCAGGCCATTGTCGAAGTCCCAGTTCATCTCGAACTGGCCGTTCGCGTCCTCGTGGTCGTTCTGGTAGGGATTCCAGCCGAGCGCGATCATGCCGTCGCAAATCTCCTTGATCACCTCGTAGCGGCGCATCAGAGCCTGCTGGTCATAGCAGGGCTTCATCTGCGTATCGGCGTCGTCGGAGACGAGCGTGCCGTCGCGGGAGGTCAGGAAATACTCGCACTCGACGCCGGTCTTCATCTCGTAGCCGTCGCGCGCCGCGTCCGCCATCACGCGTTTGAGCACCTGCCGCGGGCTCTGGTCGACGGGCTTGCCGCCCATCACGAGATCGCCGGTCACCCAGGCGACCTCTGGCTTCCATGGCAGCTGCGTCACGGTCGATGGATCGGGGACCACCAGCATGTCGGGATGCGCCGGCGTCATGTCGAGCCAGGTGGCGAAGCCCGCAAACCCCGCGCCGGACTTGGCGACCTGGTCGATTGCCGTGGCCGGCACGAGCTTGGCGCGCATGGTGCCGAACAGATCGACGAAGGCGATCAGGAAGTACGTGACGCCATGGCTCTTGGCGTAGCTGGCGAGCGACATCGTGTGGTCTCCGCTGATGAGCGCGAGCCTCAGCGCACCCTTGGCGGCGCGCCGAGGCTTACCGACTATTTCTGGCCGTCGCCGGCAACCGTGCGCACGAAGGCCTTGAAGCCCTCGTCGGTGATCGGCGCGCCGATCGCCTCGGCCTTGGCGAGCACGTCGTTGGCGGAGTGGCCGTCGGCGGTGGCGCGGGCGAGCAGCGCATGCGACGTGGCGCGACCGCCGGCAGCACAGTGCACGAAGCAAGGTCCCGAGGAGGCGGCGATCGCTTTCGCGACAGCCTCGGCCTGGACGGGATCGAGGTTTTTCGGATCGACGGGAATGTGCACGTAGGCGAGGCCGAGCTTGGCGGCCGCTTCGCCTTCGGCCTTCGGGTCGAGCGGCTGGTTCTGCTCGCCGGGCCGGCGCAGGTTGATGATGGTCGCGACGCCCTTTGCCTTGAGGGCTGCGAGGTCGTCCTCGCTCGGTTGGCCGCCGGCGCTGAGCCAGTTGTCGATCTCGAACTGCTTCATGGTGTGTCCTTCCTTGTTGACGTCGTGCTCACTCGCGTCCGCCGCGCCCCGGAATCCAGTCGGTTCCCGCCAGCGGCACCTGCGCCATGGCGGCGGCCTCGACGGTCAGCGCCACCAGATCCTCGGGCTCGAGATTGTGCACGTGGCTCTTGCCGTTGGCCCGCGCCAGCGTCTGACACTCGAGGGTCAGCACCGAGAGATAGTTGGCGAGCCGCCGGCCGGCCGCGATCGGATCGAGGCGCTTGGTGAGTTCGGGGTCCTGCGTGGTGATGCCGGCCGGGTCGCGGCCTTCGTGCCAGTCGTCGTAAGCGCCGGCCGTGGTGCCGAGCTTGCGGTATTCGTCCTCATGGCGCGGATGGTTGTCGCCGAGCGCGATCAGCGCCGCGGTGCCGATCGAGACCGCGTCGGCGCCGAGTGCCAAAGCCTTCGCCACATCGGCGCCGTTGCGGATGCCGCCCGACACGATGAGCTGGACCCGGCGATGCATGTCGAGTTCGGTCAGCGCCTTCACCGCCGGGCGGATGGCGCCGAGAATGGGAATACCGCAATGCTCGATGAAGATGTCCTGGGTCGCCGCCGTCCCGCCCTGCATGCCGTCGAGCACGACGACGTCGGCGCCGGCCTTGACCGCCAACGCGGTGTCGTAATAGGGCCGCGCCGCGCCGACCTTGACGTAGATCGGCTTCTCCCAGCGTGTGATCTCGCGCAGCTCCAGGATCTTGATCTCGAGATCGTCGGGCCCTGTCCAGTCGGGATGCCGGCAGGCCGAGCGCTGGTCGATGCCGGCTGGCAGCGTGCGCATCTTCGCCACGCGATCGGAGATCTTCTGGCCGAGCAGCATGCCGCCGCCGCCGGGCTTGGCGCCTTGGCCGATGACCACTTCGATGGCGTCGGCCCGGCGGATCTGGTCGGGTTCCATGCCATAGCGCGAGGGGAGGTACTGGTAGACGAGCAGCTTGGAGGCCGCGCGCTCCTCGGGCGTCATGCCGCCGTCGCCCGTCGTCGTCGAGGTGCCGACGATCGACGCGCCGCGTCCGAGCGCTTCCTTCGCCGGCGCCGACAGCGACCCGAAGCTCATGCCGGCGATGGTGATCGGGATCTTGATCTCGATCGGCGTCTTGGCGTGGCGCGTGCCGAGGATGACATTGGTGCCGCACTTCTCCCGGTAGCCCTCGAGCGGGTAGCGGCTGATCGAGGCGCCGAGAAACAGCAGGTCGTCGAAATGCGGGAGTTTGCGCTTGGCGCCGAAGCCGCGGATGTCGTAGATGCCGGTCGCCGCCGCCCGATGGATCTCGGCGATTGTCGCTGCATCGAACGTCGCCGAGGGCCGCGGCGGCGTGTGGATCCAGCGGTCCTTGGCGTGGTCGTCGCGGTCGTCATTGCTCATGCGTTGTCCTCGGCCGGTGTCGGCTCGTCGGCGACCCAGAGCACATCGAGTGGAAACGTGTGCACTTCGAACGGCGGCGCGGTGACGGGATCGGCGTCCTTGAAAGTGGCGGCGAGCAGCCATTTGCCAGTGGTCAGCGCCAACACTTCGAGCGTGCGCGCGATCGGATCTACATACCAGCAATGACCGACGCCATACTCGGCGTAGATGGCAAGCTTGTCGGTGCGATCGACCTGCACTGTCGACGGCGACAATACCTCGGCTAGCCAGTCGGGCGAAGTCTCGATGTAGGCAGTCGCCGGAAACGGCGTCAGCCGCTCGCGCCGCCAACCGGCGATATCGGGGACCACGACGTGGGGGCCGAGATGCAACTCGGGCTCGACCATGAAGATCCAACCGCCCGGCCCGCCGCGGCCTCTGCCGAACGGGACAGTCAACTCGGTGCCCAGTTCATTCGCCGACACTGCATGACGCGGCGCCGGCCGCGGATGCGCATGCAGCACGCCATACAGGATCTGGCCCACCATGTTGGCGGGCAGCGCCTCGAGATCGGCGTAGGTGGCAGGGCGTTGCTTGGGCTCTCGCATGGGCTCGATTGTCTCAGTACGAGCCCACGTTGTCGATGTGGAAGTGGTAGAGCTTGCGCGCCGAGCCGTAGCGCTTGAAGTCCTCGACGCGGACCTGCGGCCCGCAGCCCGCCGCATCCAGCAGCCGGCGCACGTCGCTTCTGTGCTCGTCGCGCATCGGCTTCTCGATACAGTCCGCGCCGAGGGAAGCGACCTTGCCGCGCACGTAGAGCCGCGCCTCGTAGATCGAGTCGCCCAGTGCCTCGCCCGCATCGCCCAGCACGACGATGTTGCCGGCCTGCGCCATGAAGGCCGCCATATGGCCGATCGAGCCCTTGACCACGATGTCGAGCCCGCGCAGCGAGATGCCGAGCCGGGCCGACGCATTGCCGTCGATGACGAGCAGTCCGCCGACCGCCGTGGCGCCGGCCGACTGGGAGGCGTCGCCTTTCACATGCACGCGGCCCGACATCATGTTCTCGGCGACGCCGGTGCCGGCATTGCCGTTGATGGTGATGCGGGCGGATTTGTTCATGCCGCCGCAGTAGTAGCCGGCGTGGCCCTCGATGGTGACGTCGATGTCGCCATCGAGACCGGCCGCCAGCGCATGCGCCCCGCGCGGGTTTGCGACCCGGAACTCGCCGGCCTTGGCTGTCTGCAGCGCATCGTTGACCTCGCGCAGCGTGGCGCTCGCCAGATCGAGCGTGGTGTTGCGCAGATCACCGCCCGCGGCGGTCTTCGGTTTGCCTGCCATCCTCAGCTCCGACTCCAGGCGTAGACGGTGGCGGGCTCGGGCTCCCAGATGCGCGCGCCGTCGATGCCGGGGAGCGTGGCTAACGCGCGGAACTCCGAACCGAACGCCACCCACTGGTCGGTTTCGGCCATCACGGCGGGCTTGCAGGCGATCGGATCGCGCAGCACGGCAAAGCCGTCGCGGGTGCCGACGACGAAGGTGTAGAAGCCGTCGAGATCGTCGAGCGCGTGCTCGAGCGCCTCCTTCAGCGTGTCGCCCGATTTCATGCGCCAGGACAGGTAGGCGGCGGCGACCTCGGTATCGTTCTCGGTCTGGAAGCGCTCGCCATGACGCTTCAAGGTCTCGCGCAGCCGGTTGTGGTTGGACAGCGATCCGTTGTGCACGAGGCAGGTGTCGTTGCCGGTCGAGAACGGATGCGAGCCCGCGATTGTCACCGCGCTCTCCGTCGCCATGCGGGTGTGGCCGATGGCGTGCGAGCCGGTCAGCGCGCTGAGCTTCAGCCGTCCGGCGATCTCGTCTGGATCACCGACGCCCTTGTAGATCTCGACAGCCTCGCCCTGGCTCAGCACCGTCGCCTCGGCAACGTTGTCGATCAGCCACTTGCGGGCAGCGTCCCCGTCGCCCTTGGTGCGGAACACCGCGTGGTCCTCGATCACCGTGACGTCGATCGGGCTCCCCGTTGCGGCCTCGAGCCGGCGGGCGATGTCGGCCCAGTCGGCCGTTGGACCGCGACGTACCGCGCAGATCTTCGAGACGCCGCGTGCGGCCTCGCCGTAGACAGCGAAGCCGGCGCTGTCGGGACCGCGCCCGCGCATCTCGTGCAGCATGCGCGCCGTCAGCTCACCCAGCCGCGGCTCGAGCGAGCGCTCCTTCAGAAACAAGCCGACGATGCCGCACATGCGTTAAGTGTCCCCGTCCAAGACGAACCGCGCCGCACGCGTCAAGCCAGCGTCGATCCACATCGACTAGCATACTAGCAAGCGGACCGGCGGGCCGCGCAAGCGAATGTTCAGAATCATCGTTGATCGGAGAGGGGCTGGCCAGGCGGAGGACGCTGGCCGCGTAGCTGGCACTCGACGACACGAACGCAAGGGGGCGGTGCTCACAGGTCGCCCCTTACGCATATGCCGACCATTGACAATCTCCCAAGGTGGGAGCATCGTATTCCGAGGATGGGGACGGGGCATGTGGATCATATCGAAGCGGACGATCGTCGAGTTCTGCCGGAACAACAAGCGCGCCGACGCGAAGTCAGCCACGAGGCAATTCATGGCGTGGCATGCGGAAGCCAAGGCAGCGAGCTGGACATGTTTTGCCGACATCAAGGCCAAGTTCAACACGGCGGATTCGGTCAAGGGTAGCCGCGTCGTGTTCGACGTAGCCAGCAACAAGTATCGCTTGGTCATCAAGGTCAAATACGAGCCGAAGGGCAAGGTGTGGATTCGCTTCATCGGCACCCATGCCGAGTATGACAAGATCGACGTGGAGACCGTCTGATATGTTCAAGATTCGCACCATCAAAACGGATGCCGATCTGCGCAAGGCACTTGCCCGCGCGGAAGTCCTTTGGGATGCCAAGGCAGGCACGCCCGAGGCTGACGAGTTGGACGTGCTCGCGATCCTCATCGAGACGTACGAGGACGAGGCATACCCCATCGGTCTGCCGACGCCAGTCGAGGCGATCAAGTTCCGCATGGAGCAGCAAGGCCTATCACAGAAGGACTTGATGCCCTACCTCGGCAGCAGTGGCCGCGTGTCGGAAGTTCTGTCCGGCAAGCGCGAGCTAACCCTTCCGATGATCCGCGCTCTTGTCGAAGGCCTCGGCATTCCGGCCGAGGTTCTGATCCAGCGCGTCGACCGGGTGGCCTGACACGCGCAGAGCATTGATCGGGGAGGACCGAGCCTGAGGGGGCAATCGCATTTGGACCGGAGGTTGCGGTCCTTTCCCCCTCGACGGGGTAGGGATGCGTGGTGCGCGTCGCAATGGGTGGAGCATGAGGTCCCGTCGCTTGCGCGTTCCTCCGTGGTATGAAAGGTTGCAAGCGGGGAGTGAGCCAGCGGCTCGGGGGAACTTGATGCCTGTCATCGAAATGCTTCGTTTGGGCTGCGGCGAAGGCGGCCGCCTTCGGCTGCGCCGAGAGCGTGGCAACCGGCGAGACCAGTCGTGCGTGCGCTCTCCCAGATTGCACGGGGCGGAAATAGGTAACTGTCACCTATTCTCTCTCGCGTCCGAGGTCGAAATCCTTTCCGTTGTGCGCGTTCTCAGCGAGCTTCGTCAGCCCGTTCATGCGGTGATCCACTGCGCCGGCGACGTGCGCTTC
>JANOJW010000278.1:0-3099 GCA_031418955.1 Hyphomicrobiales bacterium
TGTCGTCGGCCGATCGGTGCCGAAGCCGTCGTCGCGGGCGTCGTCATGCCGACTGCGACCACGAAACACTGCCCGGCCGACGCGTTCGCGAGCATCCCGCGGCATCCGATCCGCACGGCATCATCTGGGCCGCCGCATCAATCGCCATAACGGCACGACCGGTGCCCCGCAGTTCAGTTCAATCAGGTTTCTGCAACGCCGCCGACGGAGCCAGCCGCACGCCTGTGCATGGCGGCGTCGCAGAAACCTTCAGATTCACGGCGAGCGGTTCGCCGCTCCCACCTTCTGGTGTGCCTCGCGCGAGGTCATGATGCGTGCATGAGCAAGCATCGTTTTGACCGTACGGTCGACCATAGTGATGACAGTAGACCTGATTGGCGGTCTGACCGGCTGCAGCGGATCGAGGTCATCACGGGCGTCGAGCGGCGCCGCAGATGGTCAGCGCAGGACAAGCTGGCGATCGTGGCCGAGAGCCTGGTCGCGGGCGTCGTCGTCTCCGAGGTGGCCCGGCGGCATGGGATCAGCCCGCAGCAGTTGTTTGGTTGGCGCACGTGGGCTCGTGCCGAGATGGCCGCGATGGCGCTGAATGCGCCGCCGGCGTTTGTGCCTGCGATCACGGACGCCACATCGGATCGCAAGATCGCACCGATTGCCTCACCCGAGCCGATCGCTAGCCCAACCATTGCTGACGGGGGTGGAACCGAGATCTCCCTCGGCTCGACGCTCGTGCGTGTGCGCGGCGTCGTCGACACGAAGATGCTGACCGCCGTGCTCAAAGCGCTGAAGGTCACATCATGATCAGTCCCGCAATCGGTTTGCAGGTGCTGGTCGCGACCAAGCCTGTCGATTTTCGCAAAGGCCCCGACGGCCTGGCCGCCTACGTGCAGGAGCAGATGAAGATCGACCCGTTTTCCGGCACGATCTACGTGTTCCGCGCCAAACGCGCGGATCGCGTGAAGCTGCTGTGGTGGGACGGCACGGGCGTGTGTCTGCTGAGTAAACGCTTGGAAGGCGGCCCATTTCGCTGGCCGCGTATCGAGGACGGCGTCATCCGCCTGTCGGCGGCGCAACTGTCGGCCTTGCTGGAAGGCATGGATTTTTCGCGCGTGCAGGCGCGTGACGTTGTTCGTCCGAGTGCCACGCAATGATCCCGTGGCAGGATGACTCGCGTCAGATTGGCTGGATGCGGACGGACCGCGATTCGCGCATGCTCTTTGGCATGACGGATCAGCCGAACTCGCTGCCAACCGACATCAATGCGCTCCGCGCCTTGATCGTCGCCGAGCGTGCGGCTTCCACTACGGCCGCCCTTGCGCACGCAGCCACCATCGCCGCGCACGACAAGCTCGGCCGTCAGAACGACGCGCTGCGCGAGATCATCAAGGAGCTGCAGCGGGCCCGCTTCGGGCGCAGCTCCGAGAAGCTGTCGGACGATCAGGCGCAGCTCGCATTCGAAGACATCGAGACGGCGGTCGCCAAGGCCGAGGCCGAGCAGGACAAGTCGAGCGCGAGCATCAAGCGTGCGCGCACGGCTGAGCGTCGCACCAATCGTGGCGCTCTGCCGGCGCATCTGCCGCGCGTCGATGTCGTGATCGAGCCTGAGAACACGTGCTGCCCCAACTGCAAGTGCCCGTTGCACATCATCGGCGAGGACACCTCCGAGCGTCTCGACAAGATCCCTGCTGTTTATCGGGTGATCGTCACGCGGCGGCCGAAGTTCGCTTGCCGCGCGTGCACCGACGGTGTCGTGCAGGCGCCGGCACCGGCGCGCCTGATCGAGGGCGGCCTGCCGACCGAGGCGATGGTCACGGATGTCGTCGTGTCGAAGTACGCCGATCACTGCCCGCTGTATCGCCAGTCGCAGATCATCGCGCGGCAGGGCGTCAACATCGATCGTTCGACGCTGGCCTCGTGGGTCGGCGCCGCCGCGGCAGAACTGGAGCCGCTCTACGATCATCTCGTTCAGCAGTTGAAAAGCTCGACCAAGTTGTTTGCCGACGAGACGCGCTGCCCGGTGCTCGATCCCGGGCGCGGAAAGACGAAAACCGGGTTCTTCTGGGCCATCGCGCGTGACGACCGACCATGGGGCGGCAATGCTCCGCCCGCTGTCGCCTACTCATACGCGCCCGGGCGCGGTGCAGAGCACGTCGTCAAACTGCTCGCCGGCTTCACCGGCGTGCTGCAGGTGGATGGCTATGCCGCCTACAAACAATTGACCGCGGCGATGCGCGTCGGCGGGCCGATCACGCTCGCCTATTGCTGGAGCCATCTGCGCCGGAAATTCTACGCGGTCTATGTCGGCGGCAACGCGCCGATCGCGACGGAAGCGCTGGCGCGCATCGGGCAATTGTATGAGATCGAGGCCGAGATCAACGGCCTGCCGCCAGAGCTGCGGCGTAAACTGCGGCAGAGCAAATCGAAGCCGCTGGTCGACGCGCTGAAGACGTGGTTCGAAGCCAATCTCGCGCGCATCTCGAAAGGTTCGAAACTCGGCGAGGCCATTCGCTATGGCCTGCGCCACTGGGACGGCCTCGTGCGCTATCTCGACGACGGCCGCATCGAAATCGACAGCAACACCGTCGAGCGCTCGATGCGCCCGATCGCGCTGAGCCGGAAAAACGCCCTCTTCGCCGGCCACGATCAGGGCGCCGCCAACTGGGGCATCGCAGCCTCACTGATCGAGACTTGCAAACTCAATGCCGTCGACCCGCACGCCTGGATGAGCGATACGCTGACGAAACTCGTCAACCTCTGGCCATCAGCGCAAATCGACGCGCTGATGCCCTGGAACTTCGCAAAAATCCCAACCGGCGCCGTCAAGGTGGGATGACTGAATCGCTTACTACACAACCCCAACCCCCGCACTAACGGTTCTTGCCACTGGCAACGTTGGGATTGGCACAATGACACCAACCGCAAAGCTGGATGTTGCAGGGGCTCGCGCCATAACCTTGAACCCCGCACTTGGTTACGTGTCTGCGCAGGGTGATGCGGGAGGGTGGGCTTTCCGTTATGGTGCTTATGGCAGTAGCGGCACAGATCGTGGCGGATTTGGATTTACGGGCTCTGCGGATGCCCTAACAAACTATTGGATAGGTC
>JANOJW010000279.1:0-3030 GCA_031418955.1 Hyphomicrobiales bacterium
TCGCTTGCAGCGTCGAACCCCCGGCTCGTCTATTGCGGCATCGTCGCGTTCGGCCGCGGCGGGCGCTACTACGAACAGCCGGCCTACGACTCCATCATCCAGTCGCTGTCGGGGGTCGCTGGCACCTTCGAGCGGGCGCTCGGGGAACCCCGCTTCGTCCACATGGTGATGTGCGACCACGTCGCCGGCATGATCGCGGCACAATCGATCGGCTTTGCGCTCTATCGTCGCGAGAAGACGGGCCACGGCGAGTCGATCGAGGTGCCGATGCTCGAGAACATGGCCGCGTTCGTGCTGTCCGAGCACATGGGCGGCGAGACGTTCATTCCGGCAGCTGGCCCGTCGGGCGACAACCGGCTGCTCACCGCCGACTACCGGCCGATTGCGACCAGCGACGGCTACGTCACCATCAGCCCCAATACCAATGCGCATACGCTGGCGTTCTTCGAGTGCATCGGCCGGCCCGAGCTCAAGTCCGACCCGCGCTTCACGGACGCAGCCGCCCGCACGGCCAATGCCGATGTCCTGTTCAAGCTGCGCATCGAGGCGCTGGCCGCCCGCACCACCGACGAGTGGCTCGCGCTGTTCGCCAAGGCCGACATCCCGGCGGCCCGCTACAACAGCATCGACGACCTGTTCGAGGATCCGCATCTGGCCGATGTCGGCTTCTTCTCGACCGAGCAACACCCGAGCGAGGGCGAAATCCGGCGCACCAGAATCGCGAATACGTTCAGCGGCGGCATGCGCGAAAAGGGCCTGCACGCGCCGCGGCTCGGCGAGCATACGCGCGAAGTGCTGGCCGAGGTTGGTCTGACGCCGACCCGCATCGACGCCATGCTCGCCAATGGCGCCGCCGTGCAGGCCGAGACTTGATCGAGGCGACTGGTCAGGCGTTCAGAAAACGGCAAAGGGCGCATCGCTCGGATGCGCCCTCGCCGTTTCCCGCAAGCCTCAGGGGGAGAAGGCTCGCGGGGGGAGTTCTTTGTTGGCACCTTCGGTTGCCCACGTCGTGGCGAAGCACGCCTCCGGCATGACGCAACCGGCGCGTCGATCAGCTCGAGAGGCGCAGGCTGTTGATCTCGGCGGCGATGGCGCGGAAGGCATCGCGGAGCGTCTGGCCGTCCACGGCGTCGAAGAACTTGGCGTCGGAGGAGGCGCACTTGCGGAGCGACGCTTTCACTCCATTCGGGGCCTCAAAGCCGATCGTGTAGACGACCACGCCTTGGGCCTTCATCGCATCGCACGTCGCCTCGGCGAAACCCATCGACGGCGCCACGTTGGCTCCGCTCATGCGGCCGCCGATCGTATTGTATTCGCCGTCCGTCATGAGAACCACGACCTTCATGGTCTTGCCGTCGTTGTAGGGTGCGGGGCGCGAAGCGGCGGGCCAGATGGCGGACCACTCGGGGCTCACCAGATTCCAGGCCCAGGAGGCGCCGAGGTGACCGGCGGTCGAGCCGTTCGTGCTCCAGCCGCGGATCTCGTTGCGCAGGCGCACCTTGTCGTCGCTCAGCGCCATGACACGGGCATTGGGCGGGCAGGGCGAGGCGCCCGGCAAGTCGGCGCGGGACTTGAAGCGCAGTGAACCGACCGCGGGGGCTTCCGAATCCTGGTCGGCGAGATTCATCCGCTCGTAGACGCAGCCGTTGGCCGCGGTGCCGCCGCTGACGGCGAGAGCATAGTCGCCTGCATTGACACCGGCCGCGAAGGGGGCGAGTCCGATCCGCACCTTGTTCGATGTGCCGCCGTCCGGCATCAGGATGTCGAGCATGCCGCCGGTGCCGGCGACCGCGTCCTTGAGATCGTTGATCTTGCGGCAGGGCATGCACATGGAGCCCGTTACGTCGAGCTGCAGGCCGATCTCGATGTCCTTGGTGTCGTAGATGGCGACCGACGACTTCGCCAGACCGAACTGCGGCACGCCGGCAAGATGCCCGAATAGCGTCGGCACATGGCTGTCGACGTCGATCGTCACCGAGTTGATGCGGCGGTCGATGCGGATATTGACGCCGGTGATCACCGCGTAGGTGCCGCCGCCGTACTGCGAGTTGTTGTCGAAGAACTTCTGGGCGACCGCTTCGACGCCGGCATCGTCGAGACCCTGCTCGCGCAGCGCCTTGGCGGCGGCAAGTGCGGCGGCGTCGATGGCCGACGAGATCTTACGTTCGGCGTGCAGCACGCGACCGACGTCGATGGCGAGGCCGGTGCAAAGGAACAGCACGAGGGCGCAGAGACCGAAGATCATCGCGACGGTGCCGTCTTGTGCCTTTTTGAAGTCGCGACCGAAGGCGGCGAGCTTCTCTTTCCGGATGGACATTGCAATCTCCCTGCGTACAGCTTGAACCTGCGATTGCGGGGAGAACTGCAATGGCGATGCCGGATTAGCCGCGCGGCGCGGCACGTGGCCCAAGCCTCGATCGTGGTTGACGGCCGGTTAAGCCCGATCTGAATTTGCCCCGCCGCGACACGAATGGGCCGCCGAACGTTGCCCGGTTGCCCGCCGGGAGCGCCATAGATTGATTTTCCGAAAAGTTGGATCGATCGGCTGCCCCGGAACGGTACACCGCCATCGGTGCATGCGCGTATCGTTCTCGGACAGGTCGCAGATCGCGACGCTCAAAAGTCGGAGGCGATGCCACCGTTCTCCCAATCGCCATAGCGCACGGGATCAGGCCCCGCCCGGCCGCCCTGCTCGACGGGCCGCTCGGCTTCGGCTGCCCGCTTGCGCCGGCGCTCCTCGGCTTCTGCAAGCGCCCTGCGGGCCTGCGGCGTCAGCGCGCGCGGGGCGAAATCGTCCGCGAGAGTGTTGTTCTTATCGTCGATGTTGCTCATGCGCGGTTGCGTCCTGGCCATCGTGGCTTGCCCACCATATATAGCATGCGAGCCGGGCTTAGAGCCTGTCTCGGAGGTTTTCGTATGGTTTCATTGCGTTGGGATGGTCCAGATGGCAGGAGCGTGGAGCCGCCGATACCCTGGGTATCGGCAAGCCGCGCGACGAACCAGATGGGCCATTCCAACGCAACCGGCGGC
>JANOJW010000280.1:0-2092 GCA_031418955.1 Hyphomicrobiales bacterium
CGAGATCGACCACGACCTGCTGCCAATCGTTGTCGGAGACGTAGAACTTGGTGGCCCCTGCGGCCGGAAGCTTTTCGCCCGGCCGACCGATGGCGAGGAATCCCAACCCCGGCGACACCTTATTGGCGATGAGTTCTTCGAGTGACCAGAGCCTCATGCGTCGGGTGTAGAAGGCTACGAGGTAAACGGGAAGCACGAGTAGCGTGTAGAGCAGCCCGATGAAGAAACCGTCCGATGGCGGCTCAGGCGCGAGATACTCGCTTTCGCCGCCTTTCAGAATTTCGTTGTCGCGCTGAAATTCGCGCAGGTAGAGGCTGAAGGGCGCAGCCAGCATCGCATTCGTGTCGCGAGGGTCGCGCATCGACGCGATGTCGGCGAAGCGCTGAAGGCGAAAGTCGATCGCGAGATAGAACGACATCGCGACAACCAGCGCGACAACCGAAAACAAGATGGCGCCAATCAAGAACAGTGGCGTTTGCACCACAGCGAGCGGATCGAGCAGGAACTGCCCAATCGTGAGGCCGGTCCAGTGCCTGGCGTACACCGCGCTGAACAAGGACTGATTGGCCTTCAGCAAAGTGATGGCCAATGGCGCGAGGAGCAGTGCGAGAAATGAAACGCGGCAGGCGAGAATGGCGACCGTCAGCGCATGTCCAGTTCGCGCACTCATCCAACCAGAATCGGCGCGTCGCCTCATCAACGTCGATACGGATTGCGGAAACATGCCGGGTGCCCCGCAAATTGGTTCTTGGTCGCAAAGTCATTCGCCAGCTGCCGTCGGCAATCTACAACGGAGGCAGCATTGATCTCGTCGCGGGATGGTTCTTTGCCCAGCAGGTCAACGAAGCTTACACACTGCCCTGGCCATTGCCGGAGGCTATCGAACGGAACGGCCGGTGTCACGCCGGATCGCCGGTGAAACGTCAGGTCGTCGCCAGCGCATCCTCTGGCTCGACATGGCCCTGGGTGGTGGTCGGCAGCCAGCGCTCCTCGCGAAGCAACTCGTCGGCACTGCGCCGTGCCGCAATCTGCTCGAGCCGCTCGATGGTCTCGAGCACGATCGCGCGCTGCAGATCGGAGAGGCGCATGGCCACGCGCAGCTCGTTGCGGTCGATCGAGTAGGCCTCGATCGCGCGATAGAGATGCAGGACCTTCAAGGCCTGCTTGGCGTCCTCGCGGGCGAGCTGCGTGCGCAACTCGAGGCCGCCGAGCGTGGCGGAGGTGGGAGGCATGGCATCGGTGATATAGCGCACCAGGAAGGCTGCAATCTTCATCGTGTCCTTGGTGCCCCAGGGCGCGCGATACACATCCTCGGCCCAGATGTCGCAGGCCAGCGGCAGGTCGCTGCGGCGCAGGCCGTCGATCGTCGAAAAACGGATCCGCCTCTGATCGATCATGCGTACGCTCCCACGGCATCGCTAAACGCCACCAAATGCCGGTCAGCATAGCGAGCGAGCCGTTAACAATTGCTCAACTCCGGGACCGGGCGCCGCACCCCATGGGATTCTGCCCGGCCGGTCGCTAAAGTGGGACAGCCTGTTATCGCCAACGGAGGCCCCATGTCCGGCAACAGCGACGTCGTGACCGCCGCCATCCTCGTGATCGGCGACGAAATCCTGTCCGGGCGCACCAAGGACCGGAACATCGGCTACATCGCCGAGCACTGCACAACAATCGGCATCCAGGTGAAGGAGGTGCGGGTGGTGTCGGACGACGAGGGCGAGATCGTCACCGCCGTCCGGGCGTTGTCGGGGCGCTACACCTACGTATTTACTACCGGCGGCATCGGCCCGACCCACGACGACATCACCGCCGACTGCATCGCCAAGGCGTTCGGCGTCGGCATCGACCACCATCCGCTGGTGAAGCAACTGCTGATCGATAACTTCAAGCGCCGCAATCTCGAGCCGACCGAGGCGCGACTGCGCATGGCCCGCATTCCCGACGGCGCCGAGCTGGTCGAGAACAAGGTTTCGGTGGCGCCCGGCTTCAAGCTCCAGAATGTGATCGTCATGGCCGGCATCCCGTCGGTGATGCAGGTGATGCTCGATTCGGTGACGCCGCGCCTCAAGACGGGGAAGAAGATGCTCTC
>JANOJW010000281.1:0-11053 GCA_031418955.1 Hyphomicrobiales bacterium
GTCTCGTCTCGGCGCGCAAAGGTGTGGGAACTCGCGTCGAGGCTCAGCAGACGGCGACGAGCTACACGCAGTCGATCCACTCGCTGTCGGAGCTGCTGCAGTTCGCCAGCGAGACGCGGCTCGATCTCTCCGTCCACGAGGAGGTCGTGGCGCGCGGTGCACTCGCCGAGATGCTGGGCTGCCGGCCGGGCAAAGTCTGGGTTCACACACTGGGCCACCGCAGGGCCGACCGCCAGCCGCCGGTCTGCCGGTCGGAGATCTACATCGACGCCGCCTATCGCACTGTGATCGAGACCGGCCTGTCGCGGCGGACGGCCTTCTGGTCGGTGATCGAGCAGGCCTACGGCGAGACCGTGGTCGAACTCGAGCAGCAGATCGAGGCCGTCGTGCTGTCGCCGGCGGAGGCTGCCGAGCTCGAGGCGGCGCCCGGTGCGCCCGCGTTGAAAATCACGCGACGCTATTTCGTCACCGGCCGCCGGCTCGTCGAGTTGTCGATCAATATTCACCCCGCCGACCGCTTCACCTACTCCATGACCATCAAGCGCGACGCCAGCTCTGCCTGATCGGGCGGCGCACAGCGCCGTCTATCCTCCACCCACAAGCCACAAACCATAAAGGCTCCAGCATGCAGTTCGACTTCGATGCAATGTCGTCCATCGAGCGCTACAAGATCCTGATTTCGACGGTGGTGCCACGGCCGATCGCCTGGGTGACGACGCTGACGGACGACGGCGTGCCCAATGCCGCGCCCTACAGCTTCTTCAATGCGATGGGCACCAACCCGCCGATCATCGTGATCGGCATCCAAGCCCATCCCGAGAAACGGCTGAAGGACACCAGCCACAATATCCTCAATTCCACCGAGTTCGTCGTGAACCTGGTCAATGAAGCCAATGCCGAAGCGATGAACATCACCTGCATCGACGCCCCGCCCGGCGTCGACGAGCTGAAGCTCGCCGGACTCCAGACGGCACCGTCGGTGAAGGTCAAGCCCCCGCGCATTGCCAACTCGCCGGTCGCCTTCGAGTGTCGCGTGCACACGTCGCTGACGTTCAGTCCGAACCAGGCGATCGTGATCGGCCGCGTGGTCAACGCCTTCGTCGACGACGCCTACGTGCTCGACGCCAAGAAGTTCTATCTCGACGCGCCGAAGATGCACCTCGTGGGCCGCATGCACGGCGCCGGCCACTACACGAAAACCAACGACCAGTTCGTCCTCGACCGCCCCGAATGGGCCGACTGGGTCAAACAAGGCAAGGCGTGAGCGCGCGCTAGTTCCGCGGCGATGTATCGGCGGGGATCGGCCCTGCACTCGCGAAACCCAGTATTCCGCGACCGATGGGTTCGCATGGGCCAAACCTACGGCTACGGCAACCGCCCCGGCTGTGCGGAGCACACCGGGCTTTGCGGGTAGCAGGGGGAGGGCGCCTTTCGGCCACCGTCTTGGGTAATGGGGAGAAATGGCAGCCTTCCGGCGCCCTCCGCAACAAGTTCCGGTCCAACCAGAGCCCCCGAGTCTTGCGTTCGAGACAGGCCGGCCGGTCACCCTAGAGCTGCTAACTGCATCGGCCCATCGCGTCATGAGCGCGACCCATCCGGTGCATCGATGGAAAGTCTACGCCAGCTTTTGGGCGTGAGCATAAGTTTCGGAAGGTCGATCGCGGGCCAGCGTTAATCGCGGGGATAGATTGTCCCCGCATCAACGATCGTGAACCTCAGCGCCCCTTCCAGGCTGGCTTGCGCTTCTCGGCGAAGGCCTTGGGGCCCTCGACGGTGTCCTCACTGTTGGTGAGCGCCACGAACGCTGGATAGCTCAGGTTGCGCATGGCGATTTCGAGCGAGGGCTGCTCGAGCGAGCGCATCACGGTCTGCTTGGTCGCGCGGATCGACATCGGCGAGCACTCGAGGATCTGTTCGGCCCAGCGCCGCGCCTCCTTCATGAGGTCGGCGGGCGGCACCACCGCCGTGACGAAGCCGAGCTCGAAGCCTTCCCTGGCCGGCACGTGACGCGCCGTCAGCATCATGCCCATGGCCTTCTTCAGCGGGATCTGGCGC
This sequence comes from Hyphomicrobiales bacterium, assembly GCA_031418955.1. Taxonomy (GTDB): domain Bacteria; phylum Pseudomonadota; class Alphaproteobacteria; order Rhizobiales; family Hyphomicrobiaceae. Next base: position 2,056 of record JANOJW010000281.1, read on the forward strand.
GACAGCCGCTGCATGCCGCCGGCGCCTGCTGCGAGACCGACCTTGGGCTCGGGCAGTGCAAACTTTGCCGTCTCTGACGCCACGATGATGTCGCAGGCGAGCGCCGTCTCGAAACCGCCGCCCATGGCGACGCCGTTGACCGCTGCGATCAGCGGCTTGTCGAGATCGTTGCGGTTGCAGATGCCCGCGAAGCCCTTCGCCGTCGACGGCGGGCGCTTGCCATGCTTGGCGCGATACTCGGCGTGGTACTTCAAGTCATTTCCGGCCGAGAACGCCTTGTCGCCGGCCCCCGTCACGATTGCGACCCACAGCTCGGAGTTGTCCTGGAACTCGTCGAAGACCGCAGTCAGCTCCTCGTGCGCCAGATGATGCAGCGCGTTGTAGACCTCGGGCCGGTTCATGGTGACGATCATCAGCCGGCCGTCGATCTCGACCTTCGAGTACTTGCCTTCGCGCGCCGTTGCCATGGGTTCCTCCGGATGCAGTTCGATCGCCGTGACCCCGAAGATAGGGCCATCGCGGGCCGGAGGGGAAGATGTTGCGCGCGATCCCGGTCAGCCGCCTTCCGCGAGGCCGCGCAGGCCCTCGAGATCGAGCACTACGATGGTCATGCCGCGCGTATCGGCGAGGCCCTGTTCGCGGAACTTGCCCAGCGTCCGGCTCACCGTTTCGCGGGTCAGCCCGAGGTGGCTGCCCAGATCGCTCTGCGACAGCTTCACGTCGATGGCCGTGCCCTGCTTTGTCGCCTGACCATGCGCCTCGGCGAGCCGCACGAGCGAGCCTGCAACGCGCGCATTGGTCTCGAGCGAGTAGCTGTCGACCAGCGCGATCATGTTGCGCAGCCGGCCGGTCAGCGCCTCGATCAGCGCGAACATGGCCTCGGGATTCTTCCGCAGGATCGGCAGCAGATCGCGCCGGTAGAAGGTGACGATCTCGCACGGCTCCAGCGCCACCACGTTGGCCGTCCGCTCGCCGCCGTCGAAACAGGCGATCTCGCCGATGATGGCGCCGGCCTTGAGGAAGTTCAGCACCACCTCCTTGGACTCGGCCGTCAATGTCGTGACCTTGAAGCTTCCCGACAGCACCACCATCATGCTGTCGCCGGGGTCGTGCTGACGGCACACGGTCTCGCCCTTGGCGACCTTACCCTGCTTGGCGTGGCGCAGGATCTCGTCGATGAGGGCATCGGGGCAGGCCGAGAACGCGCTTTCGGTTTTCAGAACTGTGCGGGCTCGGCTGCGCGGATCGCCGGCTGCGGGCGTGGCGGCACTCATCGATCACTCCCTCGGCGGCGAGGTCTGATGCCAGACATTTCCTCCTCTCACGCCCCGACCCTAGCTGTGGCTCGGTGGAGCCACAAGTGATCAATCCCGATCAGGCGGCCATCCGTCCCTTGTTGCGCTCGGCGAGGATCGGCCGCACCCAGTCCCTGAAGCGATACGCCTCCGCGTCGTGCAGATAGCCCGACAGGCAGAACGAGTGGCAACCGATGTCGATGAACTGCTGCAGCACGCCCGCGCACTGCTCGGGATTGCCGACGATGCACACGCCGGCGCCGGGACGCGCGCGAGACAGCCCCGACCACAGGTTCGGCGCGATCCAGTCGCCCTTGGTGCGGCGCAGTTCCTGCACGCGCTGGTTGGCGACCGACGCGGCGTAGCGTGTGAGGATATACTCCTCGCGCTCGGATGTGACGTTGCGGACGAGCCCTTCGGCCGCGTCCATCGCTTCGGCTTCCGTCTGCCGACACACCAGCTGCAGCCGCATGCCGAAGCCGAGTTCGGCCTCGCGCCCGTGCCTGGCGGCGAGCCCGCGCATCTCCGTCATGTTCTGTGCGATGCGCTCGGTGTTGTCGCCCCAGAACAGATGCACGTTGGAGTGCTTGGCGGAAATCTCCGCTGCCTGCCCCGAGCCGCCGCCGAGATAGAATTTCGGATAGGGTTTCTGGAAGCATGGAGAGGGAATTTCCGCGCCCTTCAGCGTGTAGTGCGCGCCCGCGTGATCGATGGGCTTGCCGCCGGAGGTCCACAGCTTCTTGGCGATCTCGACTTCCTCGTCCATCACCGCATAGCGCTGCTCCTTGGTGAGCTTGACGCCTTCAGCGATGTTCTCCTGCTCGCTCTGGCCCGCAATCAGGTTGATCGAAATTCGCCCGCCCGAGAGCTGGTCGCAGGTGGCGATCATCTTCGCCAGCAGCACCGGATTGATGTAGCTCGGCCGCGCCGCCACCAGCATCTTGATCTTTTTCGTGCGCCCGATCATCAGGGCCGCCGTCATCCACGCGTCCCAGCACTGATGCCCGACCGGGATCAGCATGTACTCGAAGCCGCACGCCTCGGCCGCCTTCGTCACGCGCTCGAACATCTCGGACCCGGCGGCGATCTTGATCGGCGTGCCGTAGTCGTCGGTATCGCCGCGCGTCGGCAGAAACCAGCCGAACTCGAGGGGTCGCATGGGGGGCTCCGGGTCGTTGCGTGGTCCTCGCTAGAGAGCACGCAAGGCCGCCGCGGGGCAAGTAGGCCGCTTGAGACCGGAACGACGTTTTTGGTCTGATCGCATCACGGCAAGGACGGTGGCCCCAATCGCCGCACGCGGCCTTGTGCGAAGGCGAGTGCCAGGACCCAAGCCCTCATGCGTTGCGCTCAGCTGCCGCAATACGGGCATCGATGCGGTCGAGGGCCGCATCGCCCGGACCACCTTCGCCCCGATCCAGTCTATCCAGCGCCGCATCGATCTCGGCACGCTCGGCCTGCGGAGCGTCGAATAGACACTGGGCTCCTGCCAGCGCCGGGGAAGATCAGCAAGCGCTCGCACATGCTCGTCTGCCAACGTTGGCAGCACAGCTTCGATTTCAGCGATAGCTTGGGCACGGCTCATGACAGAAACTTAGCACGGCATTGCCGCATCGCCAATTCTGCTCTCTGCCTCTATGACCATAGCCAGGCTCGATCCGCAGATCCCCTGGTAGCCGATCGAGCGTGGACCGAACGCATGCGATAGCGATCCTTAACCGCTTGCCAACCGTCAAGAGACCGCATGAAGCTCGTGATCTTCGATTGTGACGGCACGCTGATCGACAGCCAGAACAACATTCGTGCGGCCATGGCGTGGGCGTTCGAGGCGCACCGCCTGCCTGTGCCACCGCGCGAGGCCGTGCTCGGCGTCGTCGGCCTGTCGCTGCCGCAGTCGTTCGAGGTGCTGGCATCTGATCAGCCCGAGGGCGTGCGCCGCTCGCTCGCCGCCCATTACCGCGATGCCTTCGTCACCGGCCCGCTGCAGCAACGTGGCCCCGAGCCTCTTTATCAAGGCATTGCCACGACGGTCGCAACACTGGCTGACCGAGCGGACCATCTGCTCGGCGTGGCGACGGGCAAGTCGCGGCGCGGCGTCGCCCGCCTGTTCGACCGGGAGGGCTGGCATCCGCATTTCCACACCATCCAGACCGCCGACGACCATCCCTCCAAGCCCGATCCCTCGATGATCCTCAAGGCGATGGCCGAGACCGGCATCGGCGCGCAAGCGACCGTGATGGTCGGTGACACCGCGTACGACATGGAAATGGCGCGCAATGCCGGTGTCGGCGCCATCGCGGTGACCTGGGGCTATCATGATCGGGCGCGGCTCGAGGCAGCTGGCGCTCACGTGGTCGTCGGCGAGGGCGATGCGCTGCTCTCAGCGATCGACCAGCGAATGGCCAGACAAGGCGACGTGCGATGAGCACCAACGGACATGGCGGCAAACCGGGCGACGGGCCCGGGACAGGGGGCCGGAAGATCGGCCGCGATGCCATGGCGCGTCCGCTGCCCAAGCGCTTCTACACGGTGGCTGCCGCAGCATCCACGTCCCACAAGCGCTGGCGTCTCGAACTCGACGGCCGGCCCGCGCGCACGCCGGCCAAGCGCGAGTTCGCCCATCCGCTCGAGGCCGTGATCCAGGCGATCGCCGAGGAATGGGGCGCTCAGGGCGCGGTCATCGATCCAGCCAGCATGCCGCTGACGCGCCTCGTCAACTCGGCGATCGACGGCGTCGCGGGGCGGGAAGGCGAGGTGGCAGCCGACATCGCCAGGTACGCCACCAGCGATCTCGTCTGCTATCGCGCCGACCGTCCAGCGGAGCTCGTCGCGCGCCAGTCGGCACTCTGGGATCCCGTGCACGCGTGGGCACGGAGCCGTCACGGCCTTGTCCTGACGCGGCAGACCGGCTTGATGCCCGTCCAACAGCCGCCATCGGTCACCGATCGCATGTTGGCTGCACTGGTAGGCGCCGATGCCTTCCGCCTCGCCGCACTGCATGTGATGACCACACTGACGGGCTCGGCCATCCTGTCGCTCGCGATCGCCGACAAGCAACTCACCGCGCACGCCGCCTGGGAGGCAGCCCACGTCGACGAGGACTGGCAGATCACGCAGTGGGGCGAGGACGCCGAGGCGCAGGCGCGGCGGCAGGCGCGCTGGCGGGACATGGCGGCGGCAGACCGTCTGCTGGCGCTGCTCGATGGCTGATCGGCTCGCCCATGGCTCGCGTTCGATCGACATCAATCCTTAATCTTGAACGGCCGTTAAGGGGTTGCTGATAGCGTCGTCTGGTACGTCCGGTCGCGAGGTCGATCATGCTGTCCCGTTCCGCGCATTCAACGTCGGTCCCTGTGCTCGAGAGCTTCGCCCGCAAGGTCTCCCAAAGCCGGATCGTGTGGACCGTATCGGGCGAGGATGGCCTCGCCCGCATCCCGACGAGCTCCAAGGGCGCGCGCGACGCGACGCTGTGCTGGTCGACGGGCGCCGAGGCCGAGCACTACGCCGCGCGCGTTTCCCGGCACGGTCGCGTCAATCCGATCATGCTCGGCAATTTCCAGGGCGCGGTGCTGCCCAAGTTGCGATCGCTCGGTCGCCTTGTCGCCCCCGACTGGACGGCGGATCCGTTCCATCCGCACTTCGAGGTCACAGCCGTCGAGCAGAGCCTCGCAGCTGCTGGTTTCGCGACGTTCGTCGAGTGCGCAGCGGCCCGAAACCGCGTCTTCATCCTCGAGGGCGATCTCGGGCCGACCTTTGCGGCGAGCGTCATCACCAGCGGCCAACTCACGCTGCCGTGCTGGACGGCCAGCGACGCCGCCGAGGCCCAGATCAAGGGCTTCTGGGCCGATATGATGGTGTCGGAGATCGGCCTCGAGGCGTTCGTCGGCCGCACGCTGCCCTGGCTCGCCGGGATCGGGCGCGGGGCGAGCCTCGACCACGGCCTTGGTGGCATCGTCATGGAACTCGGTGCGCTCGATCTGGCGGCGCGGCTGATGCGGGTGCATGCGCCGGCCGGCCCGCGTTGAGCCGCCAACTCCGACTTTAACCGTGTTTGTTGCCGAAGCGTAAAAACCTTGGAGCTCATGCTGTCTTCATTGGAAGCAGTGGAGTTCGGCATGAGTGGCGTGTCGCCGGGTGCATCGAGCCAAGGTGCATCGAAACAGGGCCACTGGCGCTCGGCGATCGCCTATCCGGTGCCCTACCTCGGGCTGCTGGCCCTTGTGCCGCTCGTTCATCGGTTTCCGGTAGCGGACTGGCTGGCGTTACCAGCGCACGTGCGCGCGCTTGGCCTGTTCGCGTTGGCGACGGGAGCGGTGATCGCGTTCCTGGTGATCTCCGATCGCTGCTATCGGCTGCTGGACCCCGCAGGCCTTGGCCGCCGGACGCATTCGCGCTCGGACTTGTGCGAGGTGGCGACCAGCATCGGCATGATCGCGATGGGCATCGCCTGGATGCTGCACGTCCGCGAGTTGCCCTGGACGAGCGTGCTCGCTTTGCCGGTCCTGGCCACGCTGTGGGTCATCGCGCTCGGCACCGCCCGCCGGGCCGCCATCGAGGCCCGCCGGCACGACGACCCCAAACCGCGGCCCGATCCGGTCGCCGACATGGCCGCTCCGATCGCCAGTCGAGCCGCCGCCTGACGGCAGACGGCGATCGTGCGGTTTCGCGGCACCCTCGGTCGCGGGGGTCTGAGAGCCTGTCTCGGTGATCAGGAATGCCTCGCGCAGCCTCATGCAAGGCCGTGCAGCGTGATCGCAGTGGTCCTGGCTACACGGGTAGCCGGCAGGTCCGAAGTCGCGAAATTCGGGATCGACGGGGGACCGTTGTTGCCAACCAACTCTGAACACCCGTCAGGGCCGCGATCCACACTGGAACACTGGAGCGCGGCCCTTCGCATGGGCACACGACACGCCTGTGCCCGCACGGCCACGGCGGCGGCCGGCGGCGACCCGGCTGCGCTTGCCAATCAACTGGCTCCCGTGCGACCTGAGACCAACTTGTATCCCCGGACGGGATTCGTGAGGCCGTCTTGCATGTCCGCGTTCCAGCGATGGTCCTCAAGGCAGGAGCGGACACCCCTATGGCCTCCAGTCGCGACCTTTTTGGAAACGTTGCCCACGACATGACCGACAAGACTGCCGCCCGGCGTGCCCAGAAATCCGGCGACGCCTCCGATGACTACACGGCTGCCGACATCGAGGTGCTCGAAGGCCTCGAGCCCGTGCGCCGCCGCCCCGGCATGTACATCGGCGGCACTGACGAGAAGGCCATGCACCACCTCTTCGCCGAGGTGCTCGACAACGCCATGGACGAGGCGGTGGCTGGCCACGCGACGTTCATCGAGGTGCGCCTCGAGCCCGACGGCTATCTCTCGGTCGCCGACAACGGCCGCGGCGTGCCCGTCGACCCGCATCCGAAGTTCCCGAAGAAGTCAGCGCTCGAAGTGATCATGTGCACGCTGCACTCGGGCGGCAAGTTCGACGGCAAGGCCTACACCACGTCCGGCGGCCTGCACGGCGTCGGCGTGTCGGTCGTCAACGCGCTGTCGGAGCGCTGCGAGGTCGAGGTCGCACGCGGCCAGCAGCTCTACCGCATGGTGTTCTCGCGCGGCGAGCCCGAGACCAAGCTCGAGAAGCTCGGCTCCATCATGAACCGGCGCGGCACCAAGGTGCGTTTCCGCCCCGACCAGAAGATCTTCGGCAAAGGCTGCGCGTTCCGGCCGTCGACGCTGCTGCGCATGACGCGCTCCAAGGCCTATCTGTTCGGCGGCGTCGAGATCCGCTGGTTCTGCGCGCCCGAGCTGATCAAGGACGAGACACCCGCCGAGGCGGTGTTCCATTTCCCCGGCGGCTTGCGCGATTTCCTCACCGGCGAGATCGAGGGCCGCACGCGCATCACCAAGGAGCTGTTCGCGGGCCGCATCCAGAAGGACGGCGGCCACGGCAGCGTCGAGTGGGCGCTGTGCTGGGTCGGCGACGAGGACGGCTGGTTGAAGTCCTACTGCAACACGATCCCCACGCCCGAGGGCGGCACGCACGAAAACGGGCTGCGCGCGGCGCTCTCCAAGGGCCTGAAGGAATTCGGCGAGCGCGTCGGCAACAAGAAAGCCAGCCAGATCGTCGCCGAGGACGTGTTCGCCACGGCGACCGGCATGCTCTCCGTGTTCATCCGCGAGCCCGAGTTCCAGGGCCAGACGAAAGAGAAGCTCGCGACGCAGGAGGCCGTGCGCATCGTCGAGAACGCGATGCGCGACGCTTTCGATCATTGGCTCGCGGATTCACCGCAGCAGGCGACGCGCCTCCTCGAGTGGGCGATCGAGCAGGCAGAGGACCGCCAACGGCGCAAGAAGGAGAAGGAGGTCTCGCGCCAGTCGGCGACGCGCAAGCTGCGCCTGCCCGGCAAGCTGTGGGACTGCTCCAACACGTCCGGCGAGACCGAGCTGTTCCTGGTCGAGGGCGATTCGGCTGGCGGCTCGGCGAAATCGGCGCGCGATCCCAAGACGCAGGCGATCCTGCCGTTGCGCGGCAAGATCCTGAACGTCGCCAACGCGACGAGCGCCAAGCTGTCGGCGAACCAACTGTTGACGGACCTGATCACGGCGCTCGGCGTCGGTACCGGCACCAAGTACCGCGACGACGATCTGCGCTATGACCGCGTGATCATCATGACCGACGCCGACGTCGACGGCGCCCACATTGCTTCACTGCTGATGACGTTCTTCTACCAGGAGATGCCGGAGCTGATCGAGAACGGGCATCTCTTCCTGGCCCAGCCGCCGCTCTATCGCCTCTCGTTGAAGGGCGACAGCGTCTACGCGCGGGACGAGGCGCACCGCCAGCAGTTGCTCGAGAGCCACTTCAAGGGCCGCAAGCCCGACGTCACGCGCTTCAAGGGCCTGGGCGAGATGACTTCAAGGATCTGAAGGGCACCACCATGGACCCCAAGGTGCGCACGCTGCTGAAGGTCGAGATCGCGCCGGGCGACAAGGAGGCGCTGGCCGAGAGCGTCAACGCGCTGATGGGCTCCAAGCCCGAGCTGCGCTTTCGCTTCATTCAGGAGCACGCCGCCTTCGCGAAGGACCTGGATATTTGAGGTGTGGGGAGCAGTGAGTTTGCCTCTGAGCGCAGTCGCCCTCTCCACGACTCCAAAGTCTCTTCGCGAGCGGGCTCGCCCTTTGCGCGCGCTTTCAGCACGACCCCGCACCCCGCCGGGGACGTGTCCCCCGGCCCCCCTCCTTTTTGTGACGGGAGTTCGGGTCGCGGTCGATTAGCACTTGTAGTAGACGGCCGTTTGCGCTTTGGCCGAGACCCGACATCGCCGTGCCGTGACGCCGCTTTTCGACGACGACGCCGGAGGCGGCGAGCTTCTCGATCGCGGCTTCATCGAAGCCGTGCTCTCGCACGATGGCCGTGCCCACTACCCCGGTGGATCGAACGGGTGCATCTGTCGGTGCTTCCCCCTCCGTGCGGCCTTCCCCGTATTGCGGGCGGGTCGGCATCCACATGTAGACTTTCGATGCCTGCTCGGGCTTCACGCATGTTACGGCCCGCCGGATCGCTAGGCGGCCAGAAGCCGCCTGTGTCGCAAGGCTCCGGCCCGCCGGTTGCCCGAACGAACCGCTTGCCAGCTACGAGACCAACCGACACTTATCTCGGTGGAACCTTCCTCCACTGGTGTTCCGCGCCTTCGGGGCGCACCGCAATACG
>JANOJW010000282.1:0-5776 GCA_031418955.1 Hyphomicrobiales bacterium
ACGCCCGGGAAGATCAAGCTCGACCTTCCGTCGATCGCGGAGAACGGGCTCGTCGTGCCACTCAACTTCGAGGTCGAGAGCCCAATGACCGAGAAGGATTATGTAAAGGCAGTACACTTCTTCGCCGAAGGCAATCCGACCATCAACGTCGCCGCCTTCCGCTTCACGCCGATGACGCCGAAAGCTGCGGCTTCGGTTCGCATCCGCCTCGCCAAGACGCAGGACATCGTCGCCGTCGCCGAGATGTCTTCGGGCGAGATCTACACGGCGCGCAAAGAGGTGAAAGTCACGATCGGCGGTTGCGGCGGCTGACACCGGCGCCCACGAAACCGATCGAACTCCTTCGAAGCATTTTCCTCACATCGAGGCCGTCAACTATGTCCACTCCCAAACCTACGCCCCGCGTCCGCATGCCGACGACCGCCAAGAAGGACGAGGTCATCGAGGTCAAAACCTTGATCTCGCACGAGATGGAAACCGGCCAGCGCAAGGACGCGCAAGGCAATACGATCCCGCGCAAGATCATCAAGCAGTTCAAAGCGACCTTCAACGGCCGGGAAATCCTGTCGGCCGACTGGCACCCGGCGATCTCCGCCAATCCTTATCAGTCGTTCTTCGTCCGCGTTCCCGAGACCGGCACCTTCGAGTTCACGTGGACCGACGATGACGGCTCCGTCTACAAGGCCGAGCAAAAGGTCACCGTGGGCTGACGCCACGACCTGAACGTCCCATTTCAGCGGTTCGCCGCGCCCGTGACGCTGGAGCCCAGTGCTCGAGCGAATGCCGGGTTGTGGTCGATCGAGGGCAGAGTCCATGATTTCCCGCCGTGAGTTCGTCACTGCCGCCTCGGCCACAGCCGCAGTACTCGGCGCTGACGCTGGCAACCTCGGTCGTCTCGCCGCGCAGGGCCGCTTGACGCAAGCCGACCTCCTGCGCTTCGAGCCGCTCGGCAACGTCACGCTTGTGCATATCACCGACATCCACGCCCAGCTCGTGCCCGTTCACTTCCGTGAGCCGTCGGTGAATATCGGTGTCGGCGAGGCGAAGGGTCTTGTACCGCACATCGTCGGTGAGGAGTTCCGCCGAGCCTACAAGCTCGAGGCGAAATCAGCTGTCGCCCACGCGCTGACCTTCGACGACTTCTCCGAACTCGCCAAGCAGTACGGCCGCATGGGCGGCCTCGACCGCATCGCCACGGTCGTGAAGGCGATCCGCACCGAGCGCCCCGACCGCATGCTGCTGCTCGACGGCGGCGACACCTGGACCAACAGCTGGACCTCTCTCAAGACACAGGGCCAGGACATGGTCGACGTCATGGCGACGCTGAAGCCCGATGCGATGACCGGGCACTGGGAGTTCACGCTCGGCGAGGCCCGCGTCAAGGCGATCGTCGCCAAGCTCGGATTCCCCTTCCTCGCTCAGAATATCCGCGACACCGAGTTCGAAGATCGCGTTTTCCCCCCGCACACGGTGTTCGAGCGCGGCGGCATCAGAATCGCCGTCATCGGACAGGCGCTGCCCTTTACGCCGATCGCCAACCCGCGTTGGATGATTCCGAAGTGGTCCTTCGGAATCCGCGATTCAGACCTTGCCAAGGAGGTGGCCGCCGTGCGCGCGGCGGGCGCTGATCTCGTCGTCCTGCTGTCGCATTCGGGCTTCGATCTCGACCGTAAGATGGCGCGCGAGATTCCGGGCATCGACGTGATCCTCTCGGGCCACACGCACGACGCGGTGCCGGAGCCCACCAAAGTAGGAAAGACACTGATCGTCGCGACCGGTTCCAACGGCAAATTCGTCTCGCGCCTCGACCTCGATGTGCAGGGCAGGGAGATCAAGGCGTTCCGCTATCGCCTGATCCCGGTGTTCTCGGACGCCATCGCCTCCGACGCCGAGACGGCGGCCGTGATCGCGAAGCATCGCGCGCCGCACGAGGCGGACTTGAAGCGCGTGCTCGGCCAGACCGAGCAGCTGCTCTATCGCCGCGGCAACTTCAACGGCACGCTGGACACCGTCATCTGCGATGCGATGCTGATGCAGCGCGATGCCGAGATCGCGCTCTCGCCGGGGATCCGATGGGGCACGAGCCTGTTGCCCGGCCAACCGATCACGTTCGAGGACATCACCAACGCGACGGCGATGACCTATCCGGCCTGCTACCGCATGACGATGACCGGCGCGCGGCTGAAGGACATCCTCGAGGACGTCGCCGACAACATCTTCCACCCCAATCCCTACTACCAGCAGGGCGGCGACATGGTCCGCACCGGGGGCTTGAGCTACACCATCGACATTTCCAAGGGCGCCGGCCGCCGCATTTCCGGTATGACGCACCTGAAGTCCGGCGCACCGATCGAGGCGGCGAAGGAGTACGTCGTCGCCGGCTGGGCGAGCGTGAACCAGGGCACCGAAGGCCCGCCGATCTGGGACGTGGTGGCGACGCACATCGAAGCGCAGAAGACGATCATCGTGCGCGAGAGCGACGCGGTGAAAGTCGTTGGATTTTGAGTTGGCGTCAGGCTGAAGCCAGGCGCCGAGCCGTGCAAGCGGAGACCCGGCATGACCACTGACACAAACCGCCGTCGCTTCCTCACCAGCGCGCTTGCCGGGAGCGCGGCCATCGCGAGCGGCGAAGCAGCGCTCGCCCAGGACAAGGCCAAGGGCGCCGCGGCAACAGTCATCAAAAGCAACCCGAAGAACCTTCCCCCCAATGTGCCGATCTGGTCGAAGGTGCTCGGCGACAGCGTCGCGGCGCATCCCTACGGCAAGCCGTCCAAGTTCGAGAAGCACGTCGTGCGCCGCGATGTCGAATGGCTCACCGCCTCGCGCGAGTCCTCGGTGAATTTCACGCCGTTGCACGAGCTCGACGGCATCATCACGCCGAATGGCCTGTGCTTCGAGCGCCACCACGGCGGCGCCGCCGAGATCAATCCGCTCGATCACCGGCTGCTGGTGCACGGCCTCGTCGACAAACCGCTGATGTTCACGATGGATGACCTGAAGCGATTTCCGCGCACCAATCGGGTCCACTTCCTCGAGTGTGCCGCCAACTCCGGCATGGAGTGGCGCGGCGCGCAGCTCAACGGCTGCCAGTTCACGCACGGCATGGTGCACAACGTGATGTACACCGGCGTGCTGCTCAAGGACATTCTGGCCGAGGCGGGCGTGAAACCCACCGCCAAGTGGCTGCAAGTCGAGGGCGCAGACTCCGCCGCCATGAACCGCTCGCTGCCCATCGAGAAGGCGCTCGCCGACGCGATGCTCGCCTTCAAGATGAACGGCGAGGCGCTGCGCACCGAGCAGGGCTATCCGCTGCGGCTCGTGGTGCCCGGCTGGGAAGGCAATCTCTGGGTCAAATGGATCCGCCGGATCGAGGTCGGCGACCAGCCATGGCTCGCGCGCGAGGAAACGTCGAAGTATACCGACCTGATGAGCGACGGCCGGTCGCGCCGCTACACGTTCATCATGGACGCCAAGTCCGTGGTGACCAATCCGTCTCCCGAAGCGCCGCTGCGTCACAAGGGCCGTAATGTCCTTTCCGGCCTCGCGTGGTCGGGCCGCGGAAAGATTTCCCGCGTGGACGTGACGCTCGACGGCGGGCGCAACTGGCGCGAGGCGCGCATCGATGGCCTCGTGCTCGACCGCTCGCTGACGCGCTTCTATATCGACGTCGACTGGACCGGTCAGGAGATGATGATCCAGTCGCGCGCGCATGACGAGACCGGCTACGTGCAGCCGACCAAAGACGAGCTCAGGAAGATCCGCGGCGCCAACAACATCTATCACAACAACGGCATCCAGACCTGGCTGGTGCGCGCCAACGGGGAGACCGAGAATGTCGAGATCGGCTAAGCGTGCGATCGTCGCGATCGTCGCGCTCGCGGCGCTGTCTCCGCTGGCGTCGGCGCAATCGACCAAGCTCGGCCTCGGCCGCGAGGCGACGGCCGCCGAGATCGCGGCGTGGGACATCGACGTGCGTCCCGACGGTCACGGCCTGCCGCCCGGCAAGGGAACCGTGAAGCAGGGCGAGGACCTCTACATCGCGCAGTGCGCCAACTGTCACGGCGATTTCGGCGAGGGACGCGACCGCTGGCCGGTGCTGGCTGGAGGTCACGGGTCGCTGAGGCACGAGCGGCCCGACAAGACCGTCGGCTCGTTCTGGCCTCACCAATCGACAGTGTTCGATTACATCAAGCGGGCCATGCCGTTCGGCAACGCGCAGTCGCTCACCAACGACGAGGTCTATGCGCTGACCGCGTACCTGCTGCATCTCAACGAGATCATCAAGGACACCAACTTCGAGCTGAACCAAAAGAACTTCTTGTCGATCAAGATGCCGAATGCGGACGCTTTCTATGACGACGATCGTGAGACCGCCGAGAAGTCTTTCTGGGGCGCCAAGCCCTGCATGACGAACTGCCTCAAGGAGCCGCCGAAGATCGGCAGCCGCGCGCGTGTACTCGACGTGACGCCGGACAACAAGAGCGCACCCCGAGTCGATTGAGCTTCAGCGGTCTCAAGCCGGCACCGGCGCCGACGCATCGAGCAACCGTTCCGCCTTGAGGTCGGCCCAGAGCGCGGTGGGCACCGTGGCCGTCATGGCGGCGACGTTGCGCTGCACCTCGTCCGGCTTCACGGCGCCGAGCACCAGCGACGATACGGCCTTGTGGCCGAGGCAGAAGTGCAGCGCCGCCGTCGCGAGCGGCACGCCGTGGGCGGTGCAGACCCGCTCGATCCGCGTTACCTTGTCGAGGATCTCCGGGGGCGCCGGTGTGTAGTTGTAGCGCGCGCCCGCCACCGGCCCCGTTGCCAGAACTCCTGAGTTGAATACGCCGCCGAGCATCACGCCGATATTGCGCTCCGCGGCAATCGGCAGAACCTCGGCGAGCGCCGGCTGCTCGAGCAGCGAATAGCGCCCGGCCAGCAGCAAGCAGTCAAAATCGCCCTCGCGCAGGTAGCGCGCGGCATAGGCCGGATCGTTGACGCCGATGCCGATGCCCTTGATCATGCCTTCGTCGCGCAGCTTCAGGATCGCCTTGTAGGCCCCGCTCATGGCCTCCTTGTAGCGGATCGGCCCTTGCTCGGGTCCATGCGTCCAGGCATCCGCGTCGTGGATCAATAGCACGTCCACTTTCGGCAAGCCGAGCCGGTGCAGCGAGAACTCGTGCGAGCGCATGGCCGCATCGTAGCTGTAGTCATTCGTCACATTGAATTGCAGGCCGCCGACATAGCGCGAGGTTTTCACGCGGCCGGCGGGCGCGGGGGTCAGGATGCGGCCGACCTTGGTCGAGACGGCGAACGAGCCGGGCGGCTGCCGGCGGAGCGCAGTCCCGATCCGGTGCTCGGCGCTGCCTTGTCCATAAAGCGGCGCAGTGTCGAACAGCGTGACGCCGCCGTGCGCCGCCGCCTCGACCGCGCCGATGGCCGTCGCATCGTCGAGCACCTCGTAGATGTCGCCGAGCGGCGCCGAGCCGAAGCCGAGCGCGGTGACGTCGAGGCCGGTGCGCCCGAGTTTGCGGCGGGGCAGTGATGCCATATTCGTTTCTCCCACTTCGATCGGCTGGCCCGTCACGACCGCCTGATGATGTCTTCGCTGAATTGCTGCATGCGATCGAGGGCTTCGGTGATGGTGGGGCTGCGAAAATCGAAGACGAGTTCGTGCACGCCGACGGCTGCGAACGCAGCAATGTCGGCAAGCGCCGCATCCTTGCCGCCCGTGAACAATCGCCGCGCCTGACCTTTCGGAGGTACGCCGCCGTCGTAGATCGGGGCCTTGTAG
>JANOJW010000283.1:0-2961 GCA_031418955.1 Hyphomicrobiales bacterium
CATCATGGGTTTCGGCTCTTACGAAACCGCGTGGACGTGGCTGCACAAGCTGCGCTCGACGATGGTGAGGTCGGGCAGCGAGCCGCTCGGCCCTTTAGCCGAACTGGACGAGGCGCTGGTTGGCGGCAAGGGCGGCCCGCAGCATTTATCAGTATTCATGATCCCAAGGATCAGTGCGACCGCGATCCCGCTGCATGGCAAACGAACGTGCACGCTACCCGAACATCGCCCACTCCGCACCGCGATGATCGGTCCAACCGGTGACATGACCACCATCGTTCGCGATCAACGCCTCGGCGCGACGGGTCGCAGCTGCCGGGTTATGAACGGACCGCCCGCCGATGGGCGTCTACCTTGCCGGGGTCTACGCAGGCTTCGAGCGGTCTTCCGGCCTCTTCCATCAACTACCCATCAACTACCCGAACCGGCTCTTTCGCATTGATTTATCAGAGAAAAATCAAATTCCAAGCGACCTTGCGGCCGAAAAACGCGCTTCCCATCAACTACCATTCGGCCCGGCCCAGAACGGCACGTAGCGCATCATCTTGGGTGCCGCATCGGGGTCCTGGGGCTGGACGACGCCGCTGTCGACGGCTTCGCGGATGAGGCGGGAGACGGTGGCCTTGTTCTTTTCCTCGACGCCGAAGCGCTCGCGCAGCGAGGCGTTCGACATAACGGCATGGCTGACATAGCGCAGGCAGGCGTGCAGATAGCAGGCACGGACCCGGGCATCCTTATCCATCTGGTTGAGCGGCTGGTGGGCAAACAGAACGGCGCGGGTGCTGTCACCGGCGACTTCGAACAGGGGCGCGGGCAACTGGTAGAATTCGATCTCGGATACGACCTTGTCGACACCACTGCCCCGCTCTTCACAGATGCCGAAGCGACGCATGAGGGCGGCAAAGCGCTCGTTGCGGGAGCGCGGCGGCAGGTCGAGAAACCGTTCTGGCGCGATCAGCGGTGCACCGGGGTTGGTGATCTCCATGCGATCCTTGAAAATCTCAATCATGGGTCCGGTGCCGGAGATGGCAAAATCCTGGTGGATGAGCGCGTTGGCCACCAACTCGCGCACGGCGAGTTCTGGATACATCGGCACGGTCTTGCGGATGGCCTTCTCGATCACCTCGTTCGAGGGCAACAAGCCGGTGATATAACTGATCAGTCCCTGATAGGCGACTGCATAGCCGCGGCCGCCGACCTGTTCCTTGATGGTCTTGACGCGTGAGTTGCCATCGTAGCTGACGACGCGGACGGCCTTGCGGGCGACGGACGGAAAATCCCCCAACTGCTTGGCGAGCACGATGGCGCCGAGATTGGTGATGTGCCAGTGGGCACCGGGCGCCTTGAGCAGCAACTGATCGGCTGCGAGCGCCGCGACGATGGCATCGGGCGTGGCGGGCAACGGCAGCTTCAACAGATCAAAATAACTGGGGTAGCTGAGCTTCGCCAGCACCTCGTCGCGGGTGAGATTTTCAGCGGCGAGTCGCTGCTCGAAGGGCGTGGCGTCGAAGGCGCGCCAGAGGCGCCGCTCGTACTCGGGCAGGTCTTTGAGCTTCTTCTTGTTGGCGCCGACACGGATAAACTCCTGGCCCTGAAAGCTGACCGGTGTCGTGGTGGCTGCAGGGATGACCAGCAGCACCAGCGCACAACCAGCCAAAGTCAGCTCAACGAACGTGAACGCGAGCTTCGGTGACAGCAGGCGCGTCAACCAGTTGTGCAGGTCCTCGTTGCCGGCGCCCTTGGCGGCGAACGGCTTGAAGGTGGTGCCGACGATCCTGCGTGTGCCATCCTCGATCCCCCAGAGCAGGTAGGCGGTGGGTTTTCCGGCAAGCGTCGCCGCATTGGCGAGGGCGGAGATGTACTCGCCGATATCGGCGGCATCGGCCTTGTTGTGCTTGAACTCCAGCCACTCGGTCTCGCGCGGCAGCTTGATGAGGTCGCCGACGAGATGGGCCTGATGGTTTGAATCAGTTGGCATGGCGCAATCTTACCTCAAAACGGAACGGTACGCCTGTCTCGACGGCTCAGACATCGAACATCCGCTGCTTCGCCCCGCGATGATCAGTCCACACGGCTGCCAGGATATTCGAAGCCATGAGTGTGATATGGCGGATCAGGGCGCCCTCGATGTCGCGCTCGTGCGCCTCGTCACCGAGCCCCAGGAAATCAAAGTGATAGGGATCTTTCAGGATTTGCGTGGCGACCCCGGCTTGCGGCGCAGGTGGAGTTGGTTCTTGATCAGCACCGTCAGCGTGTCGCGCGGCCACGATTGCTCCAGCGCTTCCCGGGCGTACCAGTCGCGCAACGCCGGGTCCGGCAGCTTGGTGACGAGCGTCACGATGTGGAACCAGGGCAATTGGGCAGCAGACTGCTGCCCAATTAGCAGGTCAGGGCATTCCTGAGCGAACTCCTTCATATACTTCAGGTTTCTGGTGGAAAAACCCTTCATGTCGGGGAACTCGGCGCGCAGGTCGGCCGACAGCCGGTCGATGACCTTGGCGCCCCAACCCTGCTGGCTCTGGCGCTCCAGAATCTCGCGCCCGATGTCGTGGTACAGCCGAATTTGCTCGGCGTTGGCGGCCAGCACCGCGCGCTGGCGCGCACCCTGGATACGCCGCTTGAGTGCGGTCAACCAGTCACCGTAGTCGGCGGGAAGAGCCGGAAGATTGCTGCTCATTTCGATAGCCCCGCGTGCATCGTCGGGATGCGGTGGGTGATGCGCAATGCGTTCGCGCGGTCAGTCGTCAGCCACGGCGGATAACGGAAGACCAGCACCGTCAGAAAACTTCCGAGGCCAAGCAGAACACCGAACACACCGCGGACATGCCTGTCCCCTTAGTTCAGGCTGACGTTGCCGCCTGAGCGGCCTGGAACCGGCGGTACGGCGTCATCTGATCGACCAGATCCCGCATGGTCAGCGGCGGTTTCGCGACAGCACTTTCGATCACGCGGGCGGCGATG
>JANOJW010000284.1:0-3604 GCA_031418955.1 Hyphomicrobiales bacterium
CCGCGCTCGGCCGCTTGCGCCCGCACCCGGTCGATCACCTGCTGGTTGCGCCAGGGGACGTTCGCCTCCTGCTTCAGGCCGAGCTTGATCTGCCAGGCCCGCTCGACGTAGCCGAAGCGGTCACCGATCATGTCGACCAGGGCCTTGTCGCAGCGGTCGATCTCGACGCGCACGTCGGAGAGGTCGCGGCACTCGGCGGGCTTCTTGTTGGGCATTGGGGGGGCTCACGGCTTGCGGTTGGTCCTTCACCCATCCGCAGCAAACGTCTTCCCTCCCCCCTTGCGGGGGAGGGACCGAGGGTGGGGGGTGTCCACAGCGCTCTCGATCGCCCCGTGCACCACCCCCATCCCCAGCCCTTCCCCCGTCGAGGGGGAAGGGAGCAGTTGGCGCAGAGGTTTCGCGCGATCCATAGCACAGCCCGCTGTCCCCGCCAGCTGCGGTCAGCCGCTTTCGAGCATCCGCGGTTTGCCCGCCGCCGGTTCCGCGACATCGTCGGCCTGGAGATGGCGGCCGGTGTCGAGCAGCTCGGAGACGTAGCGTTCGTAGGTGACGCCGGCGGCCTCGGCGCGGGCGACGCGGAACGCCAAGATCGACATCGACGGCGACTTCCAGGCCGCAGCGTGGGCCTTGCGCCACTTCCAGCGCACATAGCCGTCGTTGACCTTGTCCTCGAGCGGCGGCCCATTGTTGTGGCCGATCGCAGCCGGCAATCCCCAGGACAGCAGCTCGGGCGGCCGCCGCCGCAGCCACGGCCGGAGC
The DNA here is from genome assembly GCA_031418955.1 of Hyphomicrobiales bacterium. GTDB lineage: Bacteria > Pseudomonadota > Alphaproteobacteria > Rhizobiales > Hyphomicrobiaceae. The sequence goes on from JANOJW010000284.1 coordinate 760, forward strand.
GGTCCCTTCAACAGACGGCTCTGCTCGACCCTGTCGCCCATCGGTCGCGTGAACTGGCGGATTGGCTTCGTCCGCAGCACGGAACCACAAGTCGGCCGCCCGAGCCAAGCCCGAACTCCCGGCAGCCAGCCCAAGTCTCAGGCACCTTCCAAGCGGCTTGCGCGCGTCCTATATCCACAGCAGTCACCTTGCCGTCGCCGCGCCCGCGCCCCCCTTATCGTCGCCGAGCCCGTGACCTCTTATCGTCGCCGAACCCGCGACACCCGGAGCCAACATCCCGTGCTCGCCATTCTCATCATCATCGGGCTCGCCGTCGCGCTGGCCATGCTGCCGAGCTACTGGGTCAAGCGTGTGTTGCAGCAGCACGCCGGCGAGCGCCCCGATTTTCCGGGCACCGGCGCCGAGTTCGCCCGCCACATCCTCGACGAGATGAAGCTCAACCACGTGCTGGTCGAGAAGACCGAGCTTGGCGACCATTACGACCCGGACGCCAAGGCGGTGCGGCTGTCTGAGGCCCACCACGACCGGCGCTCGCTGGCAGCCGTGGTGGTGGCGGCGCACGAGGTCGGGCACGCCATGCAGGATGCGACCAGCTATCCCCCGCTCGCCGCCCGCACGCGAATGGCGCGACAGACCATGAAGGTCGAGCGCTTCGGGGCGATCGTCATGCTGGCGGCACCCCTGGTGCTGCTGCTGGTCAAATCGCCCTACATCCTGGCGCTGGAGCTGGGCGTCGGGCTGCTGATCCTGTCGACCACGATCGTCATGCACGCCGTCACGCTGCCGGTGGAGTTCGACGCCAGCTTCCGCCGCGCGCTCCCCATTCTGGAAGCCGGCAAATACGTCTCGGCCGAGGACATGACGGCGGCCCGTAAGATCCTACGCGCGGCAGCCCTCACCTACGTCGCCGCTGCCGCCGTCAGCCTGCTCGACGTGATGCGCTGGCTGAGGGTGTTGCGGTTGTGAAGGAGTGGTGGCTCAGCCATCGGCTGTAGTTCACCATGTTGCCCAGCCAGCAGTCTACTGTCACTCTGGTTGTGGCCGGTCACGGCCCGGGACGCTTCGATAAGAGACTTTTAACCACGCTCGGAACAAGATAAGAACGTCGAGCGGAGTACAACGATGGCAATGGCCCAAGAACGCAGGCTCAAGATTGATGTGTTCACTCCCGAAACGCTGCCAATGGAGCGGCTCGCGGAGTACATGCTGCATTTTGCGAAGCTGCTTGGCCAGCCGGATCGCGTTCACTTTGTCGATGTCGAGTCTGGAAGTGCGGTGCTTCGTGCGCGAATCGAGGATGTCGCCATCCCCAAAGTTGAACGCCGCCTTTCAGATGCCGCACGCGGCCAGGGCGACTCTGTCGCGCTGAGGGCAATTCAGTCGCTCGACGAGATGCTCGCCAACGACGATGCAGTTGGGCAAGTCCTCGACGAGGCTGGTACGGAGGTTCTTGCATTCCAGGGTCGCAACCGACCAAAGCCCTTGGAATATGGGCCATTCCGTGAAGACGGCGTCCTTGAAGGCGTCGTGATCAAGGTTGGTGGCAAAGGCACCACGGTGCCGATCTGGCTGCAAGATCGCGAGACCGTCCATAAGAACTGCTCCGCTCCCCGTCCAGTCGCCCGCAAGTTGGCGGCGCATTACGATGGCCGGCTCCTGCGCGTCGCTGGCAGTGGTAACTGGATGCGGCTCGCAACAGGAGAGTGGCAGATGCGATTTTTTGAGATCAAGGATTTCGAGGTACTGGACGATGCGCCGTTGGCAGACGTAATCAAACGCCTCCATAGTGTCGAAGGCGCGGATTGGGGTGATGATCCCATCGCTGATCTCGAGCGGTTGAGGACCGACGAAGGCATGAACTGATGGTGGTCTTCGATGCCAATTTCCTGATCTTTTTTCTCGATCCGAAGATCAAGGGCGGCGTCGGCAGCAATCCTCGCATCGATCACCTCGTCGCTACAATCCAGAAGACTGCTGATCGCATCGTTGTGCCGACGCCCGCCCTCAGCGAGTTGCTCGTGAAGGCCGGAGACGCCGGCCCTCGGTATCTGGAGATCATTGCCCGATCGAAATTCTTTCGCGTTGCCGAATTCGGTGAACGCGCTGCTGTCGAAGCAGCTGCGCTCACGCAAGACGCGGTAGGCAAAGGTAACAAGCGCGGCGCAACGCCGGATGCGGACTGGGCCAAGGTCAAGTTCGATCGCCAGATTGTAGCAATTGCGCGCGTAGTTGGTGCGAAGACGATATACACAAATGACGTCCAGCTTGCGAAGCATGCAATTGCTGCTGGCCTTGAAGCCATCACAACAGAAGATCTGCCTGATCCGCCAGTCCCGCCTCAATTTGAATTGCCGCTCGATCCAATCGAGCCGGAACAGTCTGGTGATGACGACGATTGAGGCAGGTGCTCTCGCCCTCGCCTCACCCCCCACCAGTCCGCCTTGACAGCCCTGCTGACCGGGGCGCAGCTTCGGCTTCTTGCCACGCGCTGCCCGCTGCGCACCGCAACCCGCCGAGGATCTCGCGCCATGACCGCCCTGCCGCTCGCCCACATCAAGGTGCTCGACCTCACCGCCCATCGCGCCGGCCCGACATCGGTGCGCCAGCTCGCCGACTGGGGCGCGCAGGTGATCAAGATCGAACCGCCGAGCGACACCGACGTCGATGCCATGGGCGGCAAGCGGCACGGCTTCGACTTCCAGAACCTGCATCGCAACAAGCGTTCGCTGACGCTCAACCTCAAGAGCGAGGAAGGGCACGCGATCTTCATGAAGCTCGTGAAGGACGCCGATGTCGTCGTCGAGAACTACCGCTCCGACGTTAAGCACCGCCTCAAGGTCGACTA
>JANOJW010000285.1:0-2133 GCA_031418955.1 Hyphomicrobiales bacterium
GGCCTTGTCGAGCATGTCGTCGCCCAGGACAACCTCGATCTTCACCTTGGGCAGGAAATCCACCACGTACTCGGCCCCCCGATAAAGCTCGGTGTGGCCCTTCTGGCGCCCGAAGCCCTTGGCTTCGATCACGGTGATGCCCTGCAGGCCGATCTCCTGCAGCGCCTCCTTGACCTCGTCGAGCTTGAACGGCTTGATGATCGCCTCGATCTTCTTCATGGGGCTCCTCGACGGTCAGCTCACCCCGTCTCGCGACAGGTTCGGCCCTACTTGGCCGCTCATCACGACTCGTTAAGCAGAACCCGTGCCAGTCCTTTGAAGAGTATTAATTCTAAGTTTTTTCAGTGACTTGATAGGGATGTGCCTTCTGGTTAGGCAGGCCGCATCTGAATTGAATGACCATCAATCAGTCACTTTGCCCAAAAGGTTGGCAGATTGCTTGCCCCTCATCTTGCGCCCTGCGCCGACGCCGGCTTGCCGGGACCACAGCCGGTCCATACAGTCCTTGTGACCCCATCAGACGACGAGGACCACCGCATGGCCACGACCGCCGCACCGGGCCAAGGCCCCGCGACCCTGTTCGAGAAGATCTGGCGGCCGCACGTCGTCGTCGACCGGCCCGACGGTTACACGCTGCTCTACATCGACCGGCACCTGATCCACGACGGCTCGCTGTTCGCCTTCCAGCGGTTGAAGGAGCTCGGCATGAAGCCCCGGCGCCCCGATCTCTCGTTCGCGACTCCCGATCACTACATGCCGACCGACACGCGTGATCCTGAAACGATCAAGGATCCGATCAAGAAGCGCATGGTGGTCGGACTGTCGAAAAACGCCAAAGAGACCGGGGTCACCCTGTTCGACGTGCACGACAAGCGCGCCGGCATCGTGCACGTCATGGGACCCGAACAGGGCGTGACGCTACCCGGCCTGACGCTGGTTTGCGGCGACAGCCACACCTCGACGCACGGGGCACTCGGCTGCCTCGCGTTCGGCGTCGGCCAGTCCGAGGTCGTGCACGTGATGGCGACGCAGGCGCTCTGGCAGAAGAAGCCCATGACCATGCGCATCACCATCGACGGGGCGCTCGGCTACGGCGTCACCGGTAAGGACGTGATCCTTTCGATCATTGCCAAGATCGGCGCGGCGGGTGGCACCGGCTACGTGCTCGAGTACGCCGGCAGCGGCATCCGGCAATTGACGATGGAAGGCCGGCTCACGCTCTGCAACATGTCGATCGAGGGCGGCGGCAAGGCCGGGATGGTGGCGCCAGATGATGCCACCTTCCAGTACCTCGCCGGCAAGCCCAACGCGCCCAAAGGTGCCGACTGGGACGCCGCGCTCGTAGCCTGGAAGCAACTGCCCAGCGACGACGGGGCTACGTTCGATCGCGAGGTCTCGCTGTCGGGTCCAGACCTGGCGCCGATGGTCACCTACGGCACCAGCCCCGAGGACGCGGCACCGGTCACCTCAGCCGTCCCCGATCCAGCCACCATGCCCGATGCGGGAAAGCGCGAAAGCCTCGCCCGTTCGCTGCAGTATCTGGGCCTGAAGCCCGGTATGCCGATCACCGACATCACCATCGACCGCGTGTTCATCGGCTCGTGCACCAACAGCCGTATCGAGGATCTGCGCGCGGCAGCCGCCGTCGCCAAGGGCCGCAAGGCCGTGGTGCCGAGCTGGATCGTACCGGGCTCCGGCCTCATCAAGGCGCAGGCGGAAGCGGAAGGCCTCGATAAGATTTTCAAGGACGCGGGCTTCGAATGGCGCGAGACGGGCTGCTCGATGTGCCTTGGCACCAACGGCGAGATCGGCCGGCCCGAGGAGCGCATCGCCTCGACCTCGAACCGCAACTTCGTGGGCCGGCAGGGCAAGGGCGTGCGCACCCATCTCGTCAGCCCGGCGATGGCGGCGGCGGCGGCCGTCACCGGCCGCTTCACCGACGTGCGCCGCATGGCCAAGATCTGAGGGAGTTCAGTCATGTCCGCTTCGAAAACGCCACGCCGCCAAGCCTTCAAGGCCGTCACCGCCGTTGCGGTTCCGATCCCGCAACAGAACGTCGACACCGACCAGATCATCCCGGCGCGCTTCCTCGCCTACGACCGCGATCGGATGGTGCCGCACCTCTTCAACGAC
>JANOJW010000286.1:0-12744 GCA_031418955.1 Hyphomicrobiales bacterium
GGCGTTGGCGGGGTGGGTCCGCCGGTGGGGTCGATGGAGGCGTAGTTGGTGAGCGACTGGCCGGCGGCGCCAGCGTTCGGCGTCACCACGACGTTGATGGTGCTGGTACCGCCGCCGGACGCGATGGTGCCACTGAAGTTACATGTCACGAGGCCGCTGGCATTGGTGCAGGTCCAGCCCGAGCCGCCCGCCGAGACGAACGTGAGGCCGGTCGGCAGCTGATCGAGGGCGCGCGCTGTCGTTGCCGCGGCGGTGCCCGAGTTGGTGACGGTGAGCGTGTAGGTGCTCTGGGTTCCGACGGCGAGGCCAGGCGTCGGTGCGGCCTTTGCGACGGACAGGCTGGGAGCGAGCGACGGAATGCTGGTGGAGCAGACGGCCCCGTTGGCTTGGTCAGCGGGCAACACGACGCACGCGTCAAAGCCCTTGATGAAGAACGCTGCGTTCTGCTGGTCGACCGCATTCGACGTCAGCTTCGTGCAATAGACGCCGGGCGACAGAGTTATGTTGCCAGGCACCTGAAACAGTACCTGTTCGTAGGTCTGACCAAACGCCGAGCTGGGGTTCGTGACGGTCGACAGCGGTGTGCCCGTGCACGTTGAATCGGGATAGACAGTGAAAGAAACGTCGGCGACGGAGCTCGAGCCGCGCTTCATCACATAGTTCGCGCCGCCCAAAGTAAAGCTCGAAACTGCGCCGATATAGATCGTAGTTGTGTGGCTGACGTCGATCTGCGTCTGCGCGCCGGTTTGTCCGGTCTCTAGGTAGGCTTGAGCTGCTACTCCTTGAGCGAATGCTGTGCCGAGCACCAGCGCTGCGACAACCAGCCAAGCTTGCTTGACCCTCCCACACGCAAACCAACGCATACCACCCCCAACGAACCGAGGGCGATGCCGAGATCGAACGGCCGGGTTGCAATCGCGCCCGGTTCCGCTCAGCGTATCACCCACATCTGGACAGGGGCTAGAAGACCCGATGCGGGTAAAGGCTCAGAAAATTTGAATCAAATGCCGGATGTCGCGCGCGTACAATCGAAAGCATGGTTTACGGTCGACAAATCCGTGTGTCATTGCGTGGCATCCAATGGCTTAGCTGCCTTAACTAACCAAGCGCTATTCGAGAACTCTGTCGGCGCGCTTGAGCAGCTCGTCAGGTATCGTCAAACCGAGTTCGCGAGCGGTCTTGCGATTGATGACCAGCTCGCGCTTCGACACCACCTCGATTGGCATGTCGGCCGGTTTGGCGCCTTTGAGTATCCGGTCGACATAGACTGGGATGCGGGCCGTAGCGAACAGTATGCTTGTGCCATAGCTGATCAGGCCATTGTTCGGCCAACCGGCCGGAAAGATGCTCGGCAGACGCTCCCCAGCTGCCAGATCAGCAATCTGCTTGAGATGCAAGAGCGGGACCGGTACCTCGAGGACGATGAGTGCGCCCGCCCGCATCTGAACCAGTTCAGTAGAAACCGCAGTGAAGTCGGGTGTCGGCCCCTTCAAGTGAATCCATGATAACTCGACGCCTGCCTCCTTGGCCGCTGCACTCATGGATTCCTCAATTGGATTCTTGCTGTCAACGCGCGGAATATCGACGTCGCTGATGACGGCCACCCTTGTGAGCCTAGGTACGATTGATCGCAGGATCTCGATCTGCTGCTTGGCCTGTGTGCTGTCGAAGCTCGTGATTCCGGTGATATTGTGGCCGGGGCGCTCAAGCGATGCGACGTATCCGAGAGCAACCGGATCAGGGGCTGCCGAGAATACGATTGGAATCGTTTTCGTGAAATCTTTCGCATTGCCGATGCCAACCAATCCGGGTCCCACGATGACGTCAACGTTCAGCGCCACGAGCTCGGACGCAAACTCTCGCGCCTTGTCCAGTTGGCCGCGTGCGAATCTGGGCTCCAAGATGATGCTTTTGCCTTCCTCGTAACCGAGCCGTGCGAAGCCCTGCCGAAGTGCATCATAGCTGGGGCCCGGCCCTCCGATGAGGATGATGCCGACACGTGGAACCTTTTTGTCCTGTGCAACGGCTGCGAATGGCGTGACCGTCAGTAGGGCGAGTCCTAACAAGGCCGCTCGGATCAACGCAGTCGTGTCAAACATCTTGCGTTCCCCTGCAATCGGATCGTGGCCGTCCGCTTAAGCGTAGGCGTAGTCATCGACGGCCGCCATTGCTTTCCAGGAGCGAAATCGATACCTTTTTGATATGGCTGTAGAGTTCCGAAACCTCCAGTACTTCGTCGCTGTCGCTGAAGAGGGGAACTTCACGCGCGCGGCGGAGCGCCTCGACATGCAGCAACCTCCGCTCAGCCGCCAGATCAAACTTCTTGAGCAGCAGCTCGACGTGCAGCTATTTCGCCGGAAGCCTCGAGGGGTCGAGCTTACGAGTGCCGGCAAGGTGCTACTCGATGAAGCGAGAGCAATGCTGGCTCGTCTCACCCGTGGTATCGAGGCAACGCAGCGTACTGCCCGAGGCGAGCAAGGCCGTCTGTCTGTGGGGATTGCGCCAACCGCGCCTTTCGTTTCCTTTGTGCCAAGATCCATTCGCGCCTATCGGGAGGCGTATCCGGGCGTCGCGCTGAGCCTGTGGGAAGGCCTGAGCAACGAGGCGGTCGCCCGGTTCGCGGCCAACGAACTTGACGTTGCGTTCGTGCGCGCTGCCAGGGTGCTTACCGATTCTCTACTGATCACGCGGTTGCTCGACGAGCCAATGATCGTCGCGTTGCCGAGCGAGCACCCGGCAGCACAGCAGTCGCCGGCCAAACCAGTTCCGCTTGCGCGCTTGTCACAGGACCCGTTCATCCTCATTGGGCCGCCCGGCACCGGGATCCATGACGAAACCGTAGCAGCCTGTCACAGGGCGGGTTTCACGCCGCGCGTTGGACAGCAGGCACCGCGCATCACATCGACACTTGGCCTCGTGGCCACCGGCTTGGGCGTGGCAATGGTGCCGGAATCAATGCAGCGCATGACAATGGACGGGGTTGTATTTCGACGGATCAGCGGGAAGCAGCCGATGGCATTCCTGGGTCTCGCGTCCCGTCGTTGCGACATGTCACCACTGGTCCGGCAATTCATCGTCCTCGCAAAGCGATTCGCAAGGCAGCGTGCTTGTAATATTGCAATATGATTAGCTACGGGTCATGTGCAAAGTCGCCCCGCCCACCCGAACTGTCACCCGTATGGGTGGCTTTCCTGCTGAGCCCCGCTGCTCGTGAGCAGGATAGGAGGCGGGGCGCATTATTTGAGTAGCTGGACTTCATCGATCTTCGGCTGAAGCAAATGGAGCCATTTGCGGTCCTGCCGTTGGTCTTGGCGGTGCGCTCTATGGATTGCACCAACACACATATCCGCCAACTGAACCAGCCAAACTGCAGGGTTACTTCTTGACCGGCGTCTGCGTCTTGCGGAGCTCCTCGACACGCTGGCGGATCTGGTCGCGGGTGGGCTTCTCCTTTTCGATCCAGACCCGGAGTTCCTCGAAGATCTGCACGTCGGTCTTGCCGGCCGCCGTAGGGGCCGGCTTTGGCGCCGGCGTCGGGGTTTGAGCACGGGCCGAGGGAACGAACTGGGCGTGCGCGAAACGCCCGTAGAACTCCGCCGACTTCTTCGGCGCCGGCCAGCGTGGCCCCCTCAGCAGGATGCCGGCGAACATGTATTGGGCCTTCCACTCCGGTGTGCCGCGGTTGAGGGCCGCCTCGAGGAACACGTCGTGCACGTCCTCCCACTTCCGCTGCTTGGTGTAGCAGAAGTAGTCGTGGATCACCGCCGCATCGCGATAGGGACCCGAATACGGACCGCCGACCACGGCCCAGAGTTGCTCGGGGATCGAGGCGCCGTCGGAGAGGAAGCCCTCAGGCACGTCCCATTGCACGCCCTTGCTGTCCTTGTAGCTGAAGGCCTTCAGCAACTGGACCATTTCCATCTGGTGGCCGTCGCCCGATTTCACGCTCATGAAGCGCACATCGAGAGGGGTCGGGAAGGAGCCCTTCTTGTAGGCCATCGATGCGATGACCTCGGGTTTGCACAGCACCGCCTGAAGGTAGTCGGGAACCACAGCGCAACGCGCCTGATCCTGAGCGATCCAGGTTCTCGCGCCGACAGCAAAACCGCCAAGCACTCCAAGAACGACCAATGCCGTAATGAGTCGCCGCATCTGGACCTCCAGTCGTAGGAAACCGCGCCTCCATGCGCTCACGCCGTTACCTAGGCAGGTTGGTTAACAACGTCAATGTTGTAGGATCGCTTTGTTTACTGCTGAATTTTCGGGCTGAGGCTGAATGGTCGAGCAGCTAACCCAATCACGCTCGCGTGAAGCACGTTGATCGGAGTTCATTTGATTTCGGCCATCCCTGGTTGCATATTTAAAATGAGCCGGATCGAATATAAATGCTCGTGGTTGCTCCCCGTCTCCCACACGCCTCAGCTCGATCCGGTAGCTTCCGCCTCCCCCGAGCGGAAGTGCTGGCTGTATGCCGCCTCCCCCGGCATCGGCCGCCCGGTGTCCCCGCCGGGTTTACGTGCGGCGTCTCTCCCCGTTGACGCCGAATGCCCCGGACGGCTCACTCCCTAGTCGTCCGGGGCTCTCACGGAACGGCTCATCACCTTGCGAAGTCCACGATTCTGTGACTGTTGGCCGACAGACAGCGGCCCAAACATCGAGTGGATAGCTAGCGTGGCAGGTCGAGAGGCAGGTTGGGGGCTGGCCGCCGCGCTATCGCTGTGGCTCTTGGTCAATCCCGCCAATGGTCAGCAGATCGGCGAGTCGCTCGCCGCACGGCTCACGGAGGAACAGCAGCGCACCTACGTGTTCTTTCTGCGTGCCCGCAAAGCTTTCGACTTCGAGCACCAGGCCTACTGGATCGCGGTCGACCAGAAGCGAGATGAGCGCCGCAAAAAGCGCGCAGCGAACCAGGCGTTCACAGCCGGCGATTACATCGGCGAGCACCCGCCGAAGTATGCCGGTCCGGCGCTCGACCCGGCCGTCGCCAAGATCGTCGCTGAGACGAGGCCACCCGAGCCGCCGCCCGAGCCCAAGCCGGTTGTCGCGGATTTTCTGGCGCATGCGAAGACGGAGTATGGTTTCGGGCCGACGTCGACGACGGAGCGCGAGTTCAAGCTTCGCTACGCTGCCGAGGCGTTGTCGTTCGGTCTGAGCAAGGCGCAGGTGACGCGCATCTATGCGCTCGAGACAGGCGGACGCGGAACCTTCGACATGCAGGCCGGCATCGACCCCGAGACGCGGAAGGGTACACCGATCTCGTCGGCGCTCGGATATGCGCAGTTGCTGACCGCGAACTCGATCAGCGAGCTCGTGAAGTACGGTGACGGCTTCGCGCAGCGTCTGGAGACGATGGCGCGCACGCCGGCTGCCGCCTCACGCCAGGTTTCGCTGCGCGCCAAAGCGCAAGCCGTGCGCCGAATGATTGTCGCCGCTAAAGGGGTGCCGAATGTGTGGGCCGAGCACGTCAAGTGGGGCAACACGCCAAAGGGGCTCGGCATCCACGCGCTGAACCTCGACGCCGATATCGGGCCCTGGCTGCAGGCGATCAAGCTCAAGGGCCTCAAGGACGAAGCCGACAAGGCCGGCCGCACGCGGCTGTCTGGCGCCGAGATCGAGCTGATGAACCTCGATGGGCCGCGCACCGGGCTCGAGATGATGGAGCCGGTCGGTCGGGCGATGCCGACGTCGAATTTCTTCAGCCAGGGCGGTTACGCCCGCAACTCGATCGTGCGCGAGAAGACGGCCGCCGACCTGTTGAAGGCGCTCGACGACCGCATGGAGGTTCACCTCAAGAAGCCGGGCTCGGTCGAGTTCGCGGCCGCGTTCGACGAGGTGCTGCGCAAGTCACCGGCGCAGCGTGCCGCCGAGCGGTGAGTGCGGGAAGAGCCGGGACGGCTTCATTTCAGCGAGCGCTGGCGGGCACGCCGAGGCGCACCAGCTCACCGCGAAGGTCGGTCCTGCCTTCCGCGTCGTGGACCGTCGTAAAGCCGAGACGGCGCGCCGTTTCGATGTTGGGCGCCCGAGTCGTCGATGAACGGCCGTCGCCAGGTGCCCTACGCGCCCTCGATCGCTTCCCGGCGTAGTTCGAGGGCGAGCCACTGCTCCTCGGTGGTGGCCAGCTCGGTTTGCGCGGCCGACATTCGTTCGGTTGCCAAGGAGAATGTCTTGGCATCGCGGCGGTAGAGGTCGGAATCGGCGAGCTTCTTCTGCAGGGCCGCGATCTCACTTTCGAGTGCGGCCATCTGCTTGGGCAGCTGCTCGAGAGCGTGCTTGTCCTTGAAGGAGAGCTTCTTTGGTGCAGCCGGTGTGGATACTGCCCCATCGCGGCGCGGCTCGCGGTCGCTTCTGAGCTTTGCGGTGTCGCTGCGCTGGAGATCCTTGCCGCGGCGCTGGGCGAGCATGTCGCGATAGCCGCCTGCGTATTCGGTCCAGCGACCGTCGCCATCGGCCGCGACCACCGATGTCACCACGCGGTCGAGGAAATCGCGGTCGTGCGAGACGAGGATGACGGTGCCCTGGTAGTCGGCGACCAGCTCCTCGAGCAGATCGAGCGTCTCGAGGTCGAGGTCGTTGGTCGGCTCGTCGAGCACCAGCAGGTTCGACGGTTTCGCCAGCGCGCGCGCCAGCATCAGGCGCCCGCGCTCGCCGCCCGAGAGCACCTTCAGCGGGGAACGCGTCTGTTCGGGCGAGAACAGGAAGTCCTTCATGTAGCTTGCGACGTGGCGGGCGCGGCCAGCGATCGTCACCTGATCGCCGCGCCCTCCAGTCAGCGCCTCGGCGACGGTCCACTCGGGGTTCAGCGCCTCGCGCCGCTGGTCGAGCGTCACCATCTCGAGCCCGGCGCCGAGGCGGATGGCGCCGGCATCGGGTGCGATCGCCCCGGTCAGGAGCCCGACCAGGGTTGTCTTGCCGGCGCCGTTGGGGCCGACGATGCCAAGGCGATCTCCGCGCGCGAGGCGAAGAGTGAAGTCGGCGATGATCGGGCGGCCGGCGTAGCTTTTCGAGAGGCCCTTGGCCTCGGCGACGAGCTTGCCCGAGGTGTTGGCTTCCGTCGTTTCCATGCGGACGTTACCCTGCACGCCGCGGGCGTCGCGCCGCTGCTGTCGCAGTGCGTGAAGATTGGCGACGCGGCGCACATTGCGCTTGCGCCGCCCGGTCACGCCGCCGTGCATCCACTGCTGCTCGCGCTCGATCTTGCGGTCGAGCTTGTGGCGCTCGAATTCTTCCTGCTCGATGAGGGCGTCGCGCCAGTCCTCGAATGCGCCGAAGCCCTGATCCAGACGATGGGTGATGCCGCGGTCGAGCCAGACGGTAGAGCGCGACAACCGCTCGAGGAAGCGTCGGTCGTGGCTGATCATGACGATCGCGGCCGAGAGGCGCGACAGCTCGCCTTCCAGCCATTCGATGGCCGGGAGATCGAGATGGTTGGTCGGCTCATCGATCAGCAGCACGTCGGGCTCCCCCGCGAGCGCGCGCACAATCGCCAGGCGCCGCGCCTCGCCGCCCGAGAGCTGCGCTGGATCCTCGTCGCCGGTGAGGTCGAGCAGGCCGAGCAACGAGCGGGCGCGGTTGGTGTCGTCGGCAGGCCCGAGTCCGGCCTCGACATAGGCGAGTGCGGTCGGATAGCCCGTCATGTCGGGCTCCTGCGGCAGAAAGGCGACGCGGGCGCCCGGATGCACGAAGCGTTGTCCGCGGTCGGCCTCGACGAGGCCCGCGGCGATGCGCAACAGCGTCGACTTGCCCGAGCCGTTGCGGCCGACAAGGCAGATGCGGTCGCCGCCGACGACGCTCAAGCCCGCGCCGGTCAGCAATGGCGTGCCGCCGAAGGTCAGTTGAATGTCCTCGAGGCGCAATAGCTCGTTGCTCACTTGTTTCCCCGGCTGAAAGTGCGAGTTGTTGCGACTTGCGCCGATAGTCCGGGCCGAACCTGCGCCTAGCGGCTTTCACCCGAACCAACGACTACCACATTGTAAGCCGCCGACGATCTTGCTCAGCCGGGGAATGGGGGCTCATACACGAGGCTCATAGCGGGCCGGGCGGCGCGGTCAAGGAGGTGCGGGTACGACCAGGTACGAAACCGGACGGAACTCCTCAGCAGTCGTTGTGCCCATCCCCGGCGTCAGGTACCCCAGCCCCAGCCGTTCCTCGTCGAGGCGGAAGGGGGACGTAGGCAGCGACGGCCGATCGATGGCGTCGGCCTTTAACCGTCTGCCGTCATGGGCGTGCTACAATGATCTCTGAATGATGTTCGGTCGATGTGGTCGCCGCTCGGCGACTGCCGTTGATGCAACTCGGAGACTTCCTGTGACCTCGACGAAGGCGCGCAGCCGTGAGGCCAAGGAGCGGCCCGCTGCGTTTTCTCCTGCCGCTCCCGCCCAACAGCCATCGAGTGCGGCGGCTTCGCCCGAGGGCCCCGCACGCTTCTACAACCGCGAGCTGTCGTGGCTGCAGTTCAATACCCGCGTGCTCGAAGAGGCGCAGAATCCGCGCCACCCACTGCTCGAGCGGTTGCGGTTCTTGTCGATCTCGGCTTCCAACCTCGACGAGTTCTACATGGTGCGTGTCGCGGGCCTGCATGCGCAGGTCGATGCGAAAGTGCGCACGCTGAGCCAGGATGGGCAGACGGCCGAGCAGCAGCTGGCCGCCATCAGCCGGTTCGTGCAGCACCTCTCCGAAAAGAAGCAGGCGATCTGGGCGGAACTCAGGGCCCTGCTGGCGCGCGAGCGGTTCTTGATCGTCGAGCCCGCCGAGATCTCGCTCGCCGAGCGGATCTGGCTCGAGCAGCATTTCATCGACCAGATCTTCCCCGTGTTGACGCCGATTGCGATCGATCCTGCGCACCCGTTTCCGTTCATCCCGAACAAGGGCTTCACGATCGGCCTCGAGCTGGAACGCGACGGGGCGACGACGACCATGCACGCGCTGATGCCGATCCCGCATCAGCTCGACCGCTTCATCCGCCTGCCCGAGCGCGCGGGTGAGGATGCGTCGGCCGACCGCCAAGCGATCCGCTTCATGCGCATCGAGACGCTGATCGGCCTGTTCGCTGGACGGCTGTTTCCCGGCTATCACATCGCACGACAGGGCGCCTTCCGGGTGCTGCGAGACAGCGACATCGAGGTCGAAGAGGAGGCCGAGGATCTGGTGCGCTTCTTCGAGAGCGCGCTGAAGCGGCGCCGGCGCGGCAACGTGATCCGGCTCGAGATCGACGCGTCGATGCCCGCGGAGCTGCGCCGGTTCGTCGCCAGCGAGCTCAAGGTTGCCGACGACCGCATTACCGTGAAGGAGGGATTGCTGGGCCTCTCCGACACCGCGCAACTGATCGTCGATCAACGGCCGGATCTGCTGTTCCGGCCATTCAATATCCGGTTTCCCGAGCGCATCCGCGAGGCGAACGGCGATTGCTTCGCGGCGATCCGCGCCAAGGACTTCGTCGTGCATCACCCCTATGAATCGTTCGATGCCGTGATCCAGCTGCTGCGGCAGGCGGCGCTCGATCCGGGCGTGATGGCGATCAAGTGGACGCTCTACCGCACGCAGCAGCAGAGCCCGATCGTGCTGGCGCTGAAGGAGGCGGCCGAGCTCGGCAAGTCGGTGACCGCGGTCGTCGAGTTGAAGGCGCGGTTCGACGAGGCGGCCAACATCCGACTTGCGCGCGATCTCGAGAGCGCGGGCGTGCACGTCGTGTATGGCTTCGTGGAGCTGAAGACGCATGCAAAGCTCGGCCTCGTCGTGCGCAAAGAGGGCGCGGGGCTCGCCACCTACGCCCACATCGGAACCGGCAACTATCACCCGCAGACTGCGCGCATCTACACCGACGTGTCGTTCTTCACGGCCGCACCCGACGTGTGTCGCGACGTTTCGCGAATCTTCAACTTCGTGACCGGATACGCGGAGCCGGCCGAGCTCGAGGTGATCGCGGCGAGCCCGCGCGGCATCCGTGAGCGCATGTTGCGCCACATCGCCGAGGAGGCGGCTCATGCGCGTGCTGGGCGGCCGGCGGCGATCTGGGCGAAAATGAACTCGCTTGTGGACAGCCAGATCATCGATGCGCTGTATGCTGCGAGCCAGGCCGGCGTGAAGATCGAGCTCATCGTTCGCGGCATCTGCTGCCTGCGTCCGGGCGTGGCAGGCCTCTCGGACAACATCCGCGTCAAGAGCATCGTCGGCCGGTTTCTCGAGCACGGCCGCATTTATTGTTTCGGGGCGGGCCATGGGCTTCCCGACGCGCGCGCGCTCGTCTACATAAGCTCCGCCGACATGATGCCCCGCAACCTCGACCGTCGCGTCGAGGCCATGGTGCCCATTCGCAATGCAACCGTGCACGAGCAGATCCTCGAGCAGATCATGGCCGCCAACCTGAGAGACAACCAGCAGAGCTGGGCCGTGGAGGCCGACGGCTCGAGCCGGCGCATCGTGCCGGCGGCGGGCGAGGCGCCGTTTAACGCGCACAGCTACTTCATGACCAATCCGAGCCTGTCGGGCCGGGGCAAGGCGCTGCAGAAAACGTCACCGCCACGGTTCCGGTCGCCGAAACGGGAGACGAAGCCGGCGTGAGCAGTCTCGGCAACAACGCAGGGGAGCGCGGCCGCTTCGCCGAGCTCGAGCCGATCGGGGTGATCGATATCGGCTCGAACTCGGTTCGCCTCGTCGTCTACGAGGGGGCAGTCCGCAGCCCGACGCCGCTGTTCAACGAGAAGGTGCTCTGCGGCCTCGGCCGCTCGGTGGCGACGACGGGACGGCTGGGCGCGGAGAGCATCGAGCGGGCACTGACGGCGCTGGCCCGCTTCCGCGCCATCGCCCGCGTCCTCGGCGTCAAGAATTTGCGCGCCATCGCCACGGCGGCAGTACGCGAGGCTGGCGACGGGCGTGAATTCATCGCGCGGGGCGAGCGGGCCGCCGGCGTGGCGATCCAGACCCTCTCCGGCGAGCGGGAAGCCGAGCTTGCCGCGGCCGGAATCGAGATGGGCTTCCGCAATCCGCTCGGCGTCGCCGGCGACCTTGGCGGCGGGAGCCTCGAGCTCGTGCATATTGGCGTCAGTCGGCCTGGCGACGCGGTTACGTTGCCGCTCGGCGGCTTGCGGCTGATCGACGTCGCGGGCGGGCGCATGGATAAGGCGATGGATCTTGCCGACGGGGCACTCGATCGGGTGCGCTGGATCGGCGAGGGCGGGGTACCGACACTCTATGCGGTCGGCGGCACCTGGCGCGCATTGGCCAAGCTGCACATGGAGCGGTCCGATTATCCTTTGCGCGTGATGCATGGCTACCGGCTCGGAACGAAAGAGACGATAGAGTTCTGCGAAGAGATCCGCCGAGCGAAGAAGGTCACTGACATCAGGGGCGGCACGGAAGTCTCGCGCGCGCGCCGCGAGGTACTCCCGTTCGGCGCCATGGTGCTCGAGCGGCTGCTGCGCCGGCTGAAGCCGAAAGACGTGACGTTTTCCGTGTTCGGCATCCGCGAAGGGCTGCTCTACTCGCTGCTGTCGCCGCAAGAGCAGCGCAAGGACCCTCTGCTGTCGTTCGCCGACGATTATGCGCGGTTGCGCTCGCGGTCGGCTGAGCATGCGCGCGAGCTGTGTGCGTGGACCGACGCGCTCTTCACGGGCGTCGGCCCGAAGGAGAACGAGGATGAGCGGCGGCTGCGGCATGCAGCGTGTCTGCTCTCCGATATCGGCTGGCGCGCGCATCCCGATTATCGCGGCGAGCAGAGCCTCAACGTCGTCGCGCACGCAGCGCTGGGCGGCATCGACCACGAGGGGCGCATCTTCCTCGCGCTCGCCATCTATTTCCGTCACGTAGGTCCGGGCGAGGAAGAAGGAGACGAGAATTTCTCTGAACGCTTGAAGGCGTCCATCTCCAAGCGCGCGCTGCGGCGCGCCCGCATCGTTGGCGCGGCATTGCGTGCGGCCCACATGATCTCGATCGGCATGCCGGGCATCATCGACGAGACGCCGATCACCTACGAGGGCGACCGGCTCGTGCTGGTGATGCCGCAAGCTTACGAGGCGCTCAACGGGGAGCGTCTCGCCCGCCGTTTCGAGGCATTGGCCCAGCTGCTCGAGAAGACACCCGAGATTCGTCGCGTCAGGTGATGCGGACCTAATGCGGTAATTGCCGCGCGCCGAATGCCGGGCCGAACTTTGGCTTGGCGGGTTGTGTCCAGCCATGCTTTCCTGAGAGCCAAGACAGGCTCCCAGCAGCGAGAGGACGCCCCATGGCCACCATGAAGACTGCAGACGCCATTTCCCATATCCTGAAGCGGGAGGGCGTGGAGTGGCTGATCGGCTATCCGGTCAACCATGTGCTCGAGCACGCCGCGATGGTGGATATCCGCCCGATCATCGTGCGCCAGGAGCGCACCGGTCTGCACATGGCGGAAGCCGTGAGCCGGGTCACCTCGGGCAGGAAGATCGGCTGCTTTGCCATGCAACATGGGCCCGGCACCGAGAACGCCTATGGCGGCGTCGCACAGGCCTACAGCGAGTCAGTGCCGATCCTGGTGATGCCGATGGGATATGCGCGCCGCATCGCCTGGGTCGATCGCAATTATAATGCGTCGGTGCAGATGCGCGGCATCACCAAGTCGGCCGAGCCGATCACCTCGGCGAAGGATATCCCGAACGTGATGCGGCGCGCTTTCCAGCGGTTGCGCTCGGGCCGCGGCGGACCGGTGCTGGTCGAGATCCCGACCGACCTGTTCATGGAGGAGTGTGATCCGAAGGACTATGTCTCGCCCTCGGT
>JANOJW010000287.1:0-2465 GCA_031418955.1 Hyphomicrobiales bacterium
CCTTGCAGATGCGGCCCTTGCTCACGCCTTCCGTGAAAAGTAACGGCAGCCGCGCCGCCAACCCTGGAATGCCGTTCGGGATCTTGTTGAAGGGCGCATTTTCGCCAGCAAGTTTTTTGCCTTTCGGGTCGTCGTACTTGCTTGGCGAATGATCCGATGAGACGACCTCGATCACACCTCGCCGGATGTAGTCCCAGAGCGCCTCCTGATCGGCAGTCGTCCGAGCCGGCGGGCCGAAAACGAACTTGGCGCCCTCGAAACCCGGGCGGTCGAGATCGCTTGCGGTCAGCGTGAGATATTGGGGGCAGGTCTCGGCCCAGACCTTCAGCCCGCGCGCCTGGGCCCGCGCGATTTCCTCCGCAGGCTCCGCACCGGAAACGTGGAAGATTTGGATCGGCACATCGAGTGCCTCGGCGAGTGCGATGATCCTCGATACGGCCTCGCGCTCGGCGACGATCGGCTTGCCCCAGGCATGGTACTTGGGCGCTGTGAAGCCAGCAGCAACCAACTGCTCGGACATCCACGAGATGAGTTCGTGATGCTCGGCATGCACGCACACCAGCGCCTTGTTGCGCCGCGCCGCCGCCAGCACGCGCAATACCGAGCTGTCATCCAACCGGACACCGTCATAGGTCATGAAGATCTTGATCGAGCGGCTGCCCTCTTCCACAAGGCCCGGCAGCTCCTGCTCGAGCACCGTCGGCGTCGCATCGGTGATCGTCAGATGGAAGGAGTAGTCGACGATCGACTGGCGGGCCCGCTGGTGATAGTCCGCCGTGACGGCCGCCAGCGATTGCCCGTGCTCTTGCCAAGAAAACGAGACCACGGTGGTGGTGCCTCCGGCCGCCGCCGATGCGGTGCCGGTGCGGAAGGTGTCGCACATCTCTCCGCCGGGCGCCGGTTGATCGAGATGGACGTGCGTGTCGACGCCCCCCGGCATCACCAGTTGGCCCGTTGCGTCGATCGTCTCGCGAGCCCCGCCATCGATTGCGCCGACAGCGACGACGCGACCGCCTGTGATCGCCACGTCGGCTTTGGCCATGTCTTGTGCGGTCACGACGGTGCCACCACGGATCAGCAAATCGTAGTCCACGTCACTCTCCTTGCAGACGGTGTCACGCTCGCAACACGGATTGATGCGGAAGGTGGAGCATCCTAACATGATAAACTCAGGCGCCGCCAACTGGCGCCCGGTGATTGTGGAGGCGACATGCAGACGGCATCACTCATTGTGGCACTGGGCTCGTGTCGCTATCGGGTGGAGCGGCCCTGGGGCGATCTGCCGAACGGCCCCGTGACCGACGTCACCGTCGATTCCCGCGGGCATGTCTACGTGCTGCTCCGCTTCGACCCCATCGCCGATGCGAAAAGCCCGCGCGTCATCGAACTGGCTCCGGACGGGCGGCGGCTCGCGTCCTGGGGCGGCGGCATGATCGACGACTCGCATATGTTGGCAGCCGGCCCGGACGACCGCCTTTACATCGTCGACCGGGACGCCCACGAGATCATCGTCTGTCAGCGCGACGGCGTGCGTGTCGGCGGACTGGGAAAGCGCCATGCGCCACTCGAGCCGTTCAACCATCCGACCGACGTCGCAATTGCCCCCAGCGGCGACATCTATGTCAGCGATGGGTATGCTGGCCACCGAGTGCACCGCTTCCGGTCCGGCGGCACCCTCGTCCAATCGTGGGGTGAGCTCGGGAGCGGACCCGGGCAGTTCCTCACACCGCACGCGATCTGGGTGATGCGCGACGGCCGTGTCGTTGTCGCCGATCGCGAAAACAACAGGCTGCAGGTGTTCTCGCCCGATGGCGCGCATCTCGCGAGCTGGCCGGATTTCTTCAAGCCGATGGACATTTGGGGGGACGAGCAGGACAATCTCTACGTTACCGATCAGATTCCGACGCTGACACAGCTGGCCCGAGATGGTCGACGTATCGGTCGCTGCCGACCGGTGCTCAACGGTGCGCATGGGATTTGGGGCGACAGCCGCGGTCATCTTTTTCTGGCCGAGGTTAATCCGAGCCGGATCACGCGACTAAGCCCCGCATAACGCCAGCAGTAGAACCAGAGGCCACCCGTCGGATGCGCATTCTCCTTCTCAATCCGAACACGACCGAGGCGATGACGCGCCGCCTCGTCGACGTCGGGCGTGCCGTCGCTTCTCCCGGCACGGAGCTGGTGCCTCTGACGGCGCCGAGGGGCGTTCCCTACATTGCCACGCGGGCGGAAGCGCAAATCGGTGGCGCCATCGCCCTCGAGATGCTCGCCGAGCATCACCGGCAGGTGGATGCCGCCATCATCGCAGCCTTCGGCGACCCGGGCCTCCTCGGCGCCCGCGAGCTGTTCGATATTCCGATCGTCGGCATGGCCGAGGCGGCCATGCTGGCGGCCTGCATGCTCGGTCGCCGCTTCGCCATCGTGACCTTCGCGCGAGCACTCGGCCCCTGGTACCAGGAGTGCGT
>JANOJW010000288.1:0-5340 GCA_031418955.1 Hyphomicrobiales bacterium
CCCGCCATAGCGGCGGGTGCCGCCGTCAGTCCTTCTTCAAGAGCCCGAGCTTCTCGAGCGTCTCGAGCGTCTCCCGCTCGCTGACGATGTAATCGGCGACGAGCTTCTTGTAGTCCTCCGGCCCGAGGTAGCGCTCGGTGAAGTCGTACTTCTCCATGATGTCCTTCACTTTGGGATCACGCAGCGCCACCAGGAACGCGTCGTGGAGCTTCTTGACGATCGCGGGGTCCATGCCTTTTGGACCGGCGATGCCAAACGGGCTGTCGAACACGAACGGATAGCCAAGCTCCTTCAGCGTCGGCACGTTCGGCCACGCCTTGTTGCGGCTCTCGGTCCACACGTTGAGCAGGATCAGGTCGCCGCTTTCGACGAGCGGGCGCCAAACGGTCGAGTCGGCCTGCAGGTCGACGTGGCCGCCGAGTATGGCGGCGTTGGTTTCGGTGCCGCCCTTGAACGGCACCATCGTCATCGCGTAGTCGACGACGTCCTTCCATTCCTTGAATTTGCCGCCCTTCTTGGCGGTGACGCCGAACGTGTAGCCCGTCAGATGGATGACGTAGGAGAAGTCGCGCTGCGCGTCCCAGGCATGCTTCTGCATCATCGGCAGCCGCATGACCGTGACCGGGATCTGCGCCAGCGTATAGCCGTCGGGCTTGGCCGTCAGCGCCATGGTCGATGGGCCCAGCGTGCCGGTGGCGCCGGTCTTGTTGTCGATGACGACCGGTTGGCCGAGTTCCTTGGCGACGACGTCCGCCATCGCCCGGAAGTAGATGTCGGTCGAGCCGCCGGCGTTCCAGGGTACGATCAGGCTGATCGGCTTGTTGGGAAAGTCCTTGGCGCCTTGCGACAGGGCGGCGGGCGAGAAAGCGAGGGCAACCGTCGCGGCGGCGGCCAAGGCACGGGTCAAATTACGCATCAGGTCAGTCCTTCTTCGCAAGGCCGATTTCGGTCAGGTACTTTTTCTCTTTCTCGAACAGCTCGACCTGGAACTTGGCGTAGTCGGCTGTCGGCATGTAGCGCTCGACCATGTTGAACTTGTTGCGTATCTCGATGGTCTTGGGATCCTCCATCGCCACCTTGATGGCGTCGTGCAGCTTCGCGACGATGGCCGGATCCATGCCCTTCGGGCCCGCCATACCGTACGGGCTGTCGAATACGAACGGCAGGCCGACCTCCTTGAGCGTCGGCACGTCGGGCAAGCCCGGCAGCCGCTTCTCGGTCCAGGCCGCGAGCGCCCGCAGCCGGCCCGCCTGCACCATCGGATAAGCCTCGGACCCGCCGGCGACGCTCATGACGTGGCCGCCCTCCAGGTTGGTCACCGATTCGATGGTGCCCTTGAACGGCACATGCGTGAACTCGACGCCGGCATGCTTGGCGATCAGCTCCATGCCGATGTGCAGCGACGTGCCCGAGCCCGGCGAGCCATAGGTCAGCTTCTTCGGGTTGGCCCGGGCGTAGTCGATGTAATCCTGCATCGTCTTGATCGGGCTGTCGGCGCGCACCATCGTGATGAACTGGAAGCCCGACATGTGAATGATCCAGGTGAAGTCCTTCAGCGGATCGAACGCTACTTTTTGCATCAACGGCAGGCGCAGCACCGTAATCGGCATATGGCAGATGGTGTAGCCGTCGGGCTTGGCGGACGCGGCCATGGTGGCCGGTCCAAGCGTGCCCGATGCACCGGCCTTGTTGTCGACCACGACCGGCTGACCGAGCACCCTCGACATCGCCTCGGCGAGCGAACGGTGCCAGATGTCGGGGCCGGAACCCGCGGGCCACGGCATGATCAGCGTGATCGGCTTGTTGGGGAACGTGTCGGCCCCTTGTGCGATCGCCGGCATCGGCAACAGGCTGGCTGCGGTCGTGGCGCCCGCGGCTTGCAGGAATTGGCGGCGACGCATCGTCATCTCGTGTCCTCGTTGGCGTTCTGTGGCGTTGTCGTGGTTACGGCTTGAGCAGCAGGCCGATTCTGTCGAGGTAGGCCCGCTCCTGATCGATCAGCTTCGGCACATGTTTCGTATACTCCGCGGAACCGAGATAGTTCGGCGTCATCTCGAATTTTTCCATGACCCCCTGCACCCCGGCGTCGTCGAGGCCGGCCTTGAAGGCGTCGTGCAGCGCGGCGACGACGGCGGGGTCCATGCCCTTCGGCCCCGCGATGCCCCAGGGGCTGTCGAACACGAACGGATAGCCGAGTTCCTTGAGCGTCGGCACGTCGGGAATGCGCTTCGAGCGCTGATCGGCCCAGATGTTGATGATCCGGATCAGACCCGTCGAGATGAGATCGGACCGGCCAGTACCGGCCGCCATCACGTCGACATGCCCGCCCATCAGCGCCGCGAACGCTTCGGCCTCGCCCTTGAACGGCACGTGATTGAACTTGACGCCCGAGTGCGCCGCCAGTTGTTCCATGCCGATGTGCAGCGACGAGCCGGCGCCCGTGGAGGCGTAGTTGAGCTTGCCGGGATTGGCCTTCGCGAAGTCGAGCACATCCTTCCACGACTTGTAGGGGCTGTCGCCCTTCACCGTGCAGCCGAACACGTAGCCGGTGAGGTGGATGATGTAGGTGAAGTCCCGGACCGCATCATACGACATTTTCTGCATCTGCGGCAGGCGCACGGTCGAGATCGCCATCTGGCAGATCGTGTAGCCGTCGGGCTTGGCGGTGCCGGCCATGGTGGCAGGCCCGAGTGTGCCGGTGGCGCCCGCCTTGTTGTCGACAACGACGGACTGTCCGAGCTTGCGGCCGGCGACCTCCGCCATGGCCCGCAGCACGACGTCGGTCGGCCCGCCTGCCGGCCACGGCACGATCAACGTGATCGGCTTCGAGGGGAACTTGTCTTGCGCCATCACTGGCAGCGGCACGGCCGCAGCGGTGATGGCCGCCACCCCCGACTTCAGCAACTCCCGGCGTCGCATGTCGGTCCCCCTCACTCGTGTCGACTTGGCCAGACCATCACGATCGCTCTACTCGCGGCCCATACCGATGCGTTTGACGCCTTCGGCTTCGAAGGCCGAGAGCTTCTTCACGATCTCGAGGTAGCCGGCGCCGTCGGCATAGCGCGGCGGCATCAGGTATCTGGCCATGACCTCCTTGACCTTCGGGTCGTCGAGCGATGCCTTGAAGGCGTCATGCAGGGTCTTGACGACCGCCGGGTCCATGCCCTTCGGGCCAGCGAAGCCCCACGGGCTGTCGAATGCCCAAGGGTAGCCGAGCTCGGGCAGGCTCGGGGCGTCCTTCCAGAGCGGCAGCGGCACCCGCTTCTCGGTCCACACCATCAGCAGGCGGAACTGCCCGGCCTCGAGCAGCGGTCCCATCGTCGTGCCTTCGGCGCTGAGGTCGATGTGACCGCCCGACAGCGCCGCCACCACCTCGGCGCCGCCCTTGAACGGCACATGCGTCAGCTGCATCTTGTCGTGGCCGGCGATCAGCTCCATGCCGATGTGCAGCGAGGTGCCGGCGCCCGGCGAGCCGTAAGTCACCTTGCCCGGATTGGCGCGGGCAAAGTCTTGCACGTCCTTCCAGGTCTTGAACTTGCTGTCCGACCTGACCCCGACGGCAAAGGTGTAGCCGGTCATGTGGACGATGTAGGTGAAGTCCTTCATCGGATCCCAGGAGACCTTGGTCCCCTTCATCACCGGGAAGCGATAGACGGTGATCGGCATCTGCACGATCGTATAACCGTCAGGCTTGGCGGTTGCTGCGACCGTTGCGGGCCCGAGCGTGCCCGAGGCTCCCGCCTTGTTGTCGATCACGACGGGCTGGCCAAGCTGCCGGCTGGCAACCTCGGCCATGGTCCGCACCACCACATCGGTGGCGCCACCGGCCGGCCACGGCACGACAAGCGTCACGGGCTTGTTTGGATAGGCGTCCTGAGCGACAGCGGCCGTGCCCAGGCCGAGTAGGGCCGCGGCCATGATCGCCGCGCGCGCGGCATGTTTCGTCCACATATTGTTTCCTCCCAGGCAACACCAACGAACATGACGCCTCTGCGGGCGCTTGCATGCTGGCCAGAGTGAAGCCGGGACTGGCCGTTGTCCAGCCCACCTGCACAATATCACCTTCGTCGAGGCGCCGCGCGGGCTGGCGCAGCGGGTCAGGCGATGGTGACGCCACCGTCCGCGACAATCACCTGTCCGGTGATAAAGGCCGCCGCCGGCGATGCGAGGAATGCGGCCACGCCGCCGATGTCCTCGGGCTCGCCGATCCGCTTCAGCGGCGAGGACTCGAGGCGCTTCGCCAGATTGGCCTTGTCCTCCCACAGCGCGCGGGCGAAGTCGGTCTTGACGAGGCCCGGTGCGATCGCATTGACGCGCACGTTCTTTGGTCCCCATTCAACGGCGAGCGCGCGGGCAAGACCGAAGTCGGCGGCCTTGGAGTTGCCGTAGGCGCCGAGCTTGGCCGAGCCCTTGAGGCCGCCGATCGACGACACGATGGTGATGGTGCCGCCGCCGCGCTCGGCCATACCGGGCGCGGCCAGATTGGCGAGCCACAGGTTGGAGCGGATATTCGATTCCATGATCTTGTCCCACTGCTCGTCCTTGATGTCGACGAGCGGGCCGAAATACGGGTTCACGGCCGCATTGCACACCAGCGCGTCGATCCGGCCGTACTTTTCGAGTGCGCCCTTGATCAGACCCTCGACCTCGGGACGGCGGCCGATGTTGCAGGCGATCACCGTCGCTTCGCCCCCAGCCTTTCGGATGCCGGTCGCCACCTCCTCGCACGCGTCCGCCTTGCGGCTCGACACGACGACCTTGGCGCCCATGGCGGCCATGGTCTCCGCGATCGAGCGGCCGATGCCTTTCGAGGAGCCGGTGATGACGGCGACGTGGCCGGTGAGATCGAACGGGGACTTCTTCATTGGGCGCCTCTGGACTGGTGATGATGCATGACCTGCCATCAGCCTTGCGCGCCGCCGCGCCCTTGCCAAGCCCCAATATGCGCAACGCGCGTCTCCAGCTGGCGCGCTTTGCGAATGCCGTTGGACGCGGGCCCCGACTTGCTGTTCAATCCCTTGACGACGGGTCACGAGGGAGACCGACGGTGCCCGGTGCGCGCGACGAGTTGCTGCGTGAACTCGTGACGGCGAGCCGCATCCTCGCCCGCGAAGGCATTGTCGACAGCTTCGGGCATGTGAGCATCCGCAATCCCGAGCGCGCCGACCGGTACTTCATCTCGCGGGCCCGTGCGCCGGCACTCGTCACGCTCGGCGATGTTCTGGAACTCGATCTCGACGGCCGTCCCGTCGAGGCCACCACTGAGCGCCTGTTCGCCGAGCGCGTCATCCACAGCGCCGTGTACCGGCAGCGCGCGGACGTGATGGCGGTGTGCCATCA
>JANOJW010000289.1:0-3343 GCA_031418955.1 Hyphomicrobiales bacterium
GGCGTCATCGCGCTGTCGAAGACCCTCGCCACGGAGTGGGCGCCGCTCGGCATCCGCGTCAACTGCGTGGCGCCCGGCATTATCGAGAGCGACGGCATGGACAACTACGATGCAGCCACCGTCGCACGCTATCCCGGCATGAACGCCATGCGACGCATGGGCACCGTCCGCGATGTGACCGACGCCGTCTGCTATCTCGCCGGCCCGTCCGGGGCCTTCATCACTGGCGAGGTCGTGACCATCGACGGCGGCGGCCAGGTCTGGGGCGACTTTTGGGCCGTTCCTCGCCCGGCGTGGTTCGACGGAAACTAACGGCCAGTCCGGAAGATTTCCGTGTCGTTTCATCGTGCTGGAACGGTCAAAATGGCAGGAGCCTGGAACGGTAACGTGGCCGCTGTCGCGACCTCGATATCCGCCGACCAGTGAACGGCGTTCCCTGACGCGGTGACGCGGATCACATCGGCATCTCACGCAACGAATTGCGCACCGCGCGATTGCGCCGTACACCGGCAGCGCCAGCATCCACCAGAGGCTCTTCCCATGACCGCCGCCCAAGCCGCGCCCGAGCGCGAGCCGACTGCCGAAGAGAAGCTGCTCGCCAAGCGTGACGGCGGCATCGTGAACCTCGTCTTCAACAACCCGAAAAAGATGAACGCGGTCTCCCTCGATATGTGGGAGCGCATGATCGGCCTGCTCGAGGACTGGGCGAAGGATCCAGCCGTCCGCGTGCTCGTCGTGTCGGGCGCCGGCGGCAAGGCGTTCGTGTCGGGCGCCGACATCTCCAAGTTCGAGCAGACGCGCTCGACGCCCGAGTCGGTCGCGAAGTACGGCAACACCTCGCTCAAGGCCTACGAGGTGCTGTATAATTTTCCCAAGCCCACCATCGCCAAGATCCAGGGCTACTGCATCGGCGGCGGCGCCAATCTCGCTGTGTGCTGCGACGTGCGCGTGGCAACCGAGACCGCCAGGTTCGGCATCCCCGCCGCCCGCCTGGCGCTCGGATACGGCTATCCGGGCGTGCGGCGGTTAGCCGAGATCGTTGGCGTCTCGCGCGCCATGGAGATGTTCTACACCGCGCGCCAGTACACCGCGCGCGAGGCCCTCGACATGGGGCTCATCAACCAGATGGTGCCCGAGGCCGAGCTCGACTTGGCGGTCGACACCATGACCGGCCAGATCAACGAGAACGCGCCGCTCACCATTGCTACCATCAAGGCGGTGGCGCGCGAGATCGGCCGGCCCTCGGCAGAGCGCGATCACGCGAAGCTCGAGGCGATGGTGCAGGCCTGCTTCGACAGCGAAGACTACATCGAAGGCCGTCGCGCCTTCATGGAGAAGCGCAAACCGCTGTTCAAGGGGCGGTGAAGCGGCGACCCGACTTCGCCACACTCTGAGGCGAAGATTTGGTTTAGGGTCGTCGTGGGCCCTCAATCCGGGGGATGGGGACCGCGAGGCGGGACCGCGCGGGGGTGCGAGGCGGAATGCGCAATACGATTGCGATCATGAACACCAAGGGCGGCGTCGGCAAATCGACGATCGTCCTGTCGGTTGCCGAGACGCTCGCCGCCTTCCACGGCAAGAACGTACTGGTCATCGACAGTGACGCGCAGGCGAGCGTCAGCTCCATGCTGATGTCGACGACCAGCCTGCGCAAGTTGCAGACCGACGGGCGCACCATCGTCGACTATCTCGTCTCGGTGGTGCTGCGCAACCAGGCGGTCGAGTGGACCGACTACGTGGTCGGCGGCGTCTCCGACATCGACGACGCCAAGACCGTGTACCTGATCCCAAGCGACATGCAGCTCACGCTGTTCGAGCGCGAGGTCTCCAAGGAAAGCCAGCACGCGTCCCTGCGCGCCGCGATCGGCGGCCTCTTGTCGCGCGCCCGCATCGTCTTCGACGTGGTGCTGATCGACTGCCCGCCGGGCTTGTCTGTGTTGACCGAATCCTGGCTGCGGGAGGCCGATTTCCACATCTCGCCGACCAAGCCCGACTACATTTCGGTGTGCGGCCTCGACGTGTTCCGCCGCTTCAAGGGGCTCAACCCCGAGATGGGCTTTGCCGAGAACATGGGCGTCGTCGTCAACATGAAGGACCGCTCTTCGCCCGCCGACGACGAATACCACCGCTGGCTCGCCGAGAACGCCGAGAACCGCTGCTTCACGCAAGTGCTGCCGCGCCTCAACGCGCTCCAGCATGCCGCGCGCTACCAGACGCAGGACCGCTCGTTTGCCGCCAAGTACCCGGGCGAGATCGGACACGCCATCCGTGGCCTCGTGCAGGAGATCCTGGCGCGGCTCGCCGACGCCAACCAGACGGCGGCACCCGCGCAAGCGTCGACGGTTGCCACCTCGCTGACGCCGGCCCAGGCCCAGCCCGCCCGCACGGCCTGACGCATGTCCTTGCGCACGGGGATGTCGCCCACCATTCCCCGGTCTGAGCAAGATCGTCGGTCGCGAGCCGCGCGTTGGCGATTGCTTCGGGTGAATGCCGCCTGACGCGACATCGGCCCGACACGTCGGTGCAAGTCGTGGGACGCCAACGTGCAGGCCGGGGAATAAGGTCGCACGCGCCGCCTTGACGGATTGCGGCGAAACCGGCACTACCACCCTTGCAACCGTTATCATCGGGGCGTAGCTCAGCCTGGTAGAGCACCTGCTTTGGGAGCAGGGGGTCGCAGTTTCGAATACTGTCGCCCCGACCAACGGTTTGCACGAGCGAACGCGATGACCAAAGCACGATGACCAAAGCACCATGACCGCCAGGATCTACCGCCCCGCCAAGACCGCCATGCAGTCGGGCCAGGGCCGTACGACGGACTGGCTGCTCGAGCACGAGCCCGGCGCCCCCCGCGAGATCGATCCGCTGATGGGCTGGAGCGGCTCCACCGACACCCAGGCCCAGGTCAGGCTCGCCTTCGAGACCAAGGACGAGGCGATCGCCTACGCCGAAAAGCTCGGCTTGGCCTTTACCGTGGTGGAGCCGAAGGTGCGCCGGGTCGTGCGCAAGTCCTACTCCGACAATTTCAAGTTCGGCCGCCTAGGCTCCTGGACGCACTGAGCCGTTGGGTCAGCCATTCCACGGACCGGCGCGGCCGACCGCGGACTCACGGGGCGACGAGAAGGGCCATAAGGAGTCGCGGCACAACTTATCTGTTGTCATCCTCGGGCTTGTCCCGAGGACCCATAGTGCAGCAACCTTAATCCTAAATCCTGCAGTTGGGCGTGATCGTCCGACGTCGGCGTGACGCCATTCCTCAACCACGGGTCGCATCATCCCACCGGCAACCGCGCCGGCGGCTTCAGCTCGCGCCCGCCCAGAAAAACGCGCAGCGCGTGGCTCA
>JANOJW010000290.1:0-3845 GCA_031418955.1 Hyphomicrobiales bacterium
TCGTCGTAGAACTCGCGGTGCTTCTCGGCGTTGTCGCCATCGCCGTGCACCAGGTGCAGGAACATGTTCTTGTGGGCGTTCAGGTGCCGGTCGAGGTTCATCGACATGAAGCCCGTGAGCTGCAGGAAGCCAGGGTAGACCCGGCGCCCGAAGCCGGCATTGGGCCAGGGCACCGTGGTGATGACGCTGCGGCGAAACCAGTCGATGCCGCGCTCGACGGCGAGCGTGTTGACGACGGTCGGATTGATGCGCGTGTCGATCGGACCGCCCGCCATGGTCAGCGACAGCGGCACGTTCGGCTCGTCGTCCTCCTCCATCAGGGCGGTGGCGGCGAGTACGGCCACCGACGGCTGGCACACGGCAAACACGTGCACGTCGCCGCCGAAGTGGCGGAAGATGTCGCGGATGACATCGACATAGTCGTCGAGATCGAAGCTGCCGGCGACGAGCGGTACTTTCTGCGCGTCCTGCCAGTCGGTGATGTAGACCTCGTGGTCGGGCAGGAAGGCCTCGACCGTGCCGCGCAGCAGTGTCGCGTAGTGCCCTGACATCGGCGCGACCAGCAGCAGGCGGGGGTCGCGCGCGCGCCGCTCCTCGGAGACGTCACGCTTGAAGTGCACGAGCTTGCAGAACGGGTGCTGCCAGGTGACCTCTTCGGTGACGGCGAGCTTGCGGCCATCGACCTCGGTCTGCGAGATGCCGAAATGCGGCTTGGAATAGCGCCGCGTCGTGCGCTCGAAGACCTCGAGGGCCGCGGCCGTCTGTCGGCCGAGCGAGGTTTGACCCATCAGATTGAAGGGACTGTTCAGGAGAGCGCGGTAGGAGTCCGCGGCGACGCGTGCGGGCCTGACGGCCGCATGGCCGAATTCGTACCAGTGGTACAGCATCATCATGTGGCTCCCCCGAGTCCATGTCGTCTCTGGTGGCGCCGAGGTTCCAGGCCGTGTCCGCATCTTGTGGCGGCTTCGAGCCCGTCTACGGTCTTATTGCCTTTATCCCCGGCTTTGAAGTCTGCACCGATTCGCTGCGCTGCGAAACAGGCGTCGTCGCTACAACAGTTTGGCGAGGCGCGACGCCAGGTCGTCAACGCTCGTTGCATGATTGAAGTGTGCGACATAGTCGCCATCGGGACCCATAAGGTAGATCAAAGCACTATGATCCATGGTGTAGGCCGCGCCGCTCTTCTCGTCTTTCACGCGTTTATAGTAAACGCGGTATGCCTTCGCGACCGCAGCAACCTCTGCTGCAGTGCCGGTGAGCCCGATCAGGCGCTTGTGGAAGCTCGGCACGTAGGCGGCGAGCACCTGCGGGGTATCCCGCTCCGGATCGATGGTGATGAACACCGGCGTCACCCGCTCGGCCTTGGGTCCGAGTTTGTCCAACGCGGCCGACATCACCTGTAGCCCGGATGGGCAGATGTCGGGACAGAACGTGAAACCGAACATGACGAGCAAGTGGCGGCCGCGGAAGTCCTGATCGCTGACCCGCTTGCCGATGTGGTCGGTCAGTGTGAACGGGCCGCCGACCAGTGCCCGGCCGACCGATTTTGCTGTCGGCAGCGGGCGGCCGACGAGCGTCGGGAAGGTCAGCAATGCGATCAGCCCGCCGATGGCGATGCCGGTGACGGCCAGAAAGGGAAGTCGCCAGTTCATGCGTGTCGGGCCTCGTTGGCGGTGCGCTGCAGCAGATGCGGCAGCGGAGGGATGGTGCTACATATAGGCAATGACGACACAATCACAGGATGGGTTCGACATCGAGCTGGCTGACGACCCGCGCGCCGACGCGGCTCTGCTCGCGCTCTATCGCCGGGCCTTTGCCGAGTACCGCGCGCAGGCGCTCTGGAACATCCGCCAGTTCGATGACCCGACCGTCGGCCAAGTGCTGGCGATCACGCGCCAGCTGCGGACCGAAGGCGACATGCGCGCCCGTCGCCTCGCCGAAGAGATCGAGCAGGCTGCCCGTGCCGATCAGTAAGCTGCAGTCCGACATTCTTCAGGTGATCGCAGCCATGCGCGATCCCGAAAGTTTTCTGGCCGGAGGCGTTCCGATCAACAGGTCGGGCCCCAGGTTCTCGGCTGATGTCGACATCTTCCATGAGCGTCAGGACCGGGTCGCAGCAGCAGCCCTGGCGGATGCCAAACTCCTGGAGGATGCCGGCTTTACCGTCACCTGGGTGCGACAGCAGCCGGCGATCTATGGGGCTGTGATCCGCCGGGGCGACGCGGAGACGAAACTCGAATGGGTGGTCGACAGCGACTACCGGTACTTCCCCGTCGTGAAGGACGACCAGTTCGGATACGTCCTGCATCTGGTGGATATCGCCATCAACAAGGC
The DNA here is from genome assembly GCA_031418955.1 of Hyphomicrobiales bacterium. Taxonomy (GTDB): domain Bacteria; phylum Pseudomonadota; class Alphaproteobacteria; order Rhizobiales; family Hyphomicrobiaceae. Next base: position 2,335 of record JANOJW010000290.1, read on the forward strand.
CATGGCCGCAGCGTCGCGACGTGAGCCGCGCGACGTCGTCGACTTGCTGACGGTGCACGACAAGGTGTTGCCACTCGGAGCACTGGTCTGGGCCGCTGTCGAGACGGCGCCCGGCTTCAGCCCGGAGGGGCTTATCGCGGAGATCAGACGCAACGGGCGATATCCAGCTCACGAGTTGCGGCAACTCGAAGCTGATCCGCCGATCAATCCGGGGGATGTAGCCTTGCGGCTTCGCACGGCATTGGACGAAGCTGAGCGGTTCGTCGCGGCGATGCCCTGCGACAAGGCTGGCGCGCTCTTCCTGAAGGATGGCCGGGTGCAGCAACCCGATCCGGGCAACCTCGACAGCTACACCCTGCATCGTCCGGTCAGGCGCGGACACTGGCCGTCGAGCCCCGAGATCACGGCCGCGATGCTCGCGCATCTGCAGACGCCGCACTTGTAGTCGGCTCACCCCTACTCCCCCATCTGAACGAGCGAGCCGGCGCGGCGTGCCTCGTCGAGGAAGTGGCGAAACAGCAGGTAACCGCCGGCGAAGTAGAGCACGTTGAGAAGCGCCGCGCGGAGCATATCGCTGCCGCTGAAGCGCCCCTCGTTCACCAGCGCACGCAAGCCCTCGAACACGTAGGTCGGCGGCAACGCCAGCGCCACCGGCTGCAGCCAGCCCGGCAGCGTCGAGAGCGGGTAGTAGACGCAGACGACGGGCAACAGCACGAACACGATCAGCCACGAAAAGCTCTCCGCACCCAGGCCCCAGCGCAGCACCACGCCGGTCGAGATCAGTCCCAGAGTCCAGCTCGTCAGGATCAGATTTGCGAAGAAGGCCGCGAACGCGAAGCCGAGCGAGAGCACGTTGAAGCCGAAGAAGGCGTTGGCCAGCAGCGCCACCGGCACCATGGCGACCGAGAGTTTCAGCAGTGACACGATCATCAGCGCCGCGATCAGCTCCCAGGGGCGCAGCGGGCTCATCATCAGGTGCCCGAGGTTGCGCGACCAGTACTCCTCGAGGAAGGCGACCGAGAAGCCGAGCTGGCTGCGCACGAGAATGTCCCACAGCAGCACGCCGCCGATGAACAGCCCCGCCGCCTGCGCCGCCAGACTCGTCGTTTTGGCGAGATGCGCCTGCAGGAAACCCCACATCAGCATCTGCACCAGCGGCCAGTAGATCAGCTCGGCGGTACGCGGCCACGACGAGCGGATCACGTACCAGTAGCGCAGCACGAGACCGGTGATGCGTCGCCACGAGGCGGCAGGGCCCGTCTGGGGCAGCAGGTCAGCTCGGGGCATCGGGGCGTCTCGCGGATCGATCGGGTCTCGAGGACCTATAGCAGGCGACCCGGCCGTAGGGCGCAATAGGCGCGCCTTCGCGCCGTATTGCGGTGCGCCCCGAAGGCGCGGAACACCAGTGGAGGAAGGTTCCACCGAGATAAGTGTCGGTTGGTCTCGTAGCTGGCAAGCGGTTCGTTCGGGCAACCGGCGGGCCGGAGCCTTGCGACACAGGCGGCTTCTGG
>JANOJW010000291.1:0-13568 GCA_031418955.1 Hyphomicrobiales bacterium
TCGAGCGCACCCTCGGCAAGGACTCGGCGCTGAAGATCGACCGCGGCGTCAACAGGCTGTGGAACAAGGGCGGCCTGCAGTACGCACCGCCCGTTCGCTGACCCTACAAGTTCCGAAGCGCCGGCCGAGACAATCGGCCGGCGCTTTTTCAAAGTTCACCGGAGTGTGCGTGATGGCGATGACTGCGGACGCCAAGGCCCGGAGGCCCGCCGTCGCCAGCTCAGGGTTAAGCAGCTACTTCTACCGTCGCGAGTTCCGGCTGGCGATCTACCAGATCCTGATCGTGCTGGTGCTCGGCGCGCTGCTCTGGATGATCGTCAACAACACGATCACCAACCTCAGGCGCCAGAACATCGCCTCGGGCTTCGGGTTCCTCGGCACCACTGCCGGCTTCGACATCTCGCAGACGCTCATCGAGTACAAACCGACGTCGACGTACGCCCGGGCCCTGCTCGTCGGGCTTGGCAACACGCTGCTTGTCGCCGTAGTCGGTATCATCTTCGCCACCATCGTCGGTTTCGCCGTCGGCATCGCGCGGCTGTCCTCGAACTGGCTGATCGCGCGGCTCGCGACCGTCTACATCGAGATTTTGCGTAACATTCCGCTGCTGCTGCAGCTGTTCGTGTGGTACTTCGCCGTCATCAAGAACCTGCCGCAAGCGCGCGAGACGCATGTGCTCCCTGGCGGCGCGCTGCTCAACATTCGTGGCCTCTTTCTCCCGGCACCGATCCCGCAATCGGGTTTCGGCATCGTGATGACGCTGTTCGCCATCGGCATTCTCGCGACGATCGCGGTGGCGATCTGGTCGCGCCGGCGTCAGCGCGCGACCGGCGCACAATTCCCGGTGTTTCTGACGAGCCTCGGCTTGATCCTCGGAGTGCCGCTCCTGGCGTTCCTCGCGCTGGGCATGCCGCTGGGGTTCGATTACCCCGTGCTGCGCGGCTTCAACTTCCAGGGCGGCATCGAGGTCTTGCCCGAGTTGATGGCGGTACTGTTCGGGCTCGTTTTCTACACCGCCGCGACGATCGCCGAAATCGTGCGCGCCGGCATCCAGGGCGTCCACAAGGGTCAGAAGGAGGCCGCGCGCTCGCTGGGCCTGAATGCTGGCCAGGTCTTGCGCCTCGTCGTGCTGCCGCAGGCCTCGCGCATCATCATCCCGCCGCTGACCTCCAACTACTTGAACCTGACGAAGAACTCCTCCCTCGGGGTCGCCATCGCCTATCCCGAGCTCGTCAGCATCTTCACAGGCACTGTGCTGAACCAGACCGGTCAGGCCATCGAGGTGATTTTCATCACCATGTTGATCTACCTGACGCTGTCGCTCGTGACCTCGATGTTCATGAACTGGTTCAACGCGCGCATGGCCCTGGTGGAGAGATAGCGATGGTCGACACCACCTTGCGTGCGCCGCACGTGGCCCACGTCCCGCATGTGCCAGCGTCCGCGCTGCCGCCGCCGAGCTCCGAGATCGGGCCGATCGCGTGGCTGCGCCACAACCTGTTCTCGTCGGTGTCCAACTCGCTGCTGACCCTGCTGGCTCTGTGGCTGCTCTATAAGCTGGTGATGGGGACGCTCGACTGGGCCGTGTTCTCGGCGGTGTGGCAGGGCACCGACGGCTCGGTGTGCCGCAAAGCCGACGTCGGCGCCTGCTGGCCGTTCGTCACCAACCGCTTCGGCCAGTTCATGTTCGGCCGCTATCCGGACGCTGAGCGCTGGCGCCCATTGCTGACATTCCTACTGGCCGCAGCCTTCCTCGCGCCGCTGATGGTGCCGGGCACGCCAGGCAAGCGCTATATTGCGATTGCTGGGCTGTTCGTGTTCCCGGTGGCGGCCTGGGTGCTGCTGTCGGGCGGCGTGCTCGGTCTCGCGAAGGTCCCGACCGAGTACTGGGGCGGACTGCTGGTCACGCTGGTCGTCGCGACCACGGGCATCGCGGGATCATTCCCGATCGGCGTCGTACTGGCGCTGGGGCGGCGCTCGCAGATGCCGATTGCGCGCTGGGCCTCGGTGTTCTTCATCGAGTTCGTGCGCGGCGTGCCGCTGATCACCATCCTGTTCATGTCGTCGGTGATGCTGCCACTGTTCCTGCCCGAAGGCGTGACCTTCGACAAGCTGCTGCGCGCGTTGATCTTCGTGATGCTGTTCTCGGGCGCCTACATGGCCGAGACGATCCGCGGCGGCCTGCAGGCGATCCCACGCGGCCAGTTCGAGGCGGCCGATGCGCTGGGCTTGTCCTATGCCAAGAAGATGGGCTTCATCGTACTGCCGCAGGCGTTGAAGCTCGTCATCCCCGGCATCGTCAACAGCTTCGTCGGCCTCGCCAAGGACACGAGCCTCGTGCTGATCATCGGCATCTTCGATCTGCTCGGCGTCGTTCAGGCGGGCCTGACCGACGCCAAATGGGCAGCGCCCGGCACCGCCATGACCGGCTACGTTTTCGCCGGCGCAGTGTTTTGGGTCATCTGCTTCGGCATCTCGCGGTACTCGGCCTGGCTCGAAGGGCACCTGTCGACGGACCATCGCTAGCGCCTGCCTCGGAGGCTTCGCATGCGCGAGACGCCGCACCACGAGACCATCGAGTTGATCGGGCGTCTGAAAGACACGCTCGACCTCGAGTTGCGCGCCTATCCCTATCCGATTACGGCGTGCGACGTGGCGTTCAGGCTCTACGCCGAGCAGCGCGGGCTCACCCGCGTGGTCCTTGCCGGATTCGCCGGCGAAGACGGGCTCACCGTGCACGATGCCTACGACGCGCTCGCCGCGTTGCTTGCGACGCCGCTGGCGCTCGGTTCGGCGGAGGTGTCGAGACTGCGCTCGCTTGCCGACGCGCTGGCGGACGGGGGAACGGTGCCAGGCTGACGCCGGGCAACTCCTGCAGGTACCCCTCACAGTGGCGTAATGATGCCGAGTTCCGACGCCTTGATCTGCAGCGCCATGTACTTCGAGTAGATGCGCGCCTGCGTCAGGCTCCCCGCGATGAACCACAGGCCGTCCTGGGGCGTGCGCTTGAACATGTTGGCAAGCTCGCCGTCAGGCCCCTCACCCCACACCGGCCCGACCTTCTTGGCGATGTCCGGCCCGAGTGCGCGGCTGACCAATTCGGCCTGGGGAAAATAACCGGTCGCCAGCACGAGAACCTCGGCTGGCACGACCGAGCCGTCCTTCAGCAGTGCGCCGTCGGCACAGAACCGCTCGATGCGGTCGAATTGCAGGAGCCCGAGCTCGCCCTTGATCATCAGCGCCGAGCTGCCGGCGTCGAGATTGTAACCGCCGCCCCGCCGCCGGTACTTCATCTGGTGGCCGGTCTCATCCTCGCCGATGTCGTACTTGAAGCCGATGCGCTTCAGCCCCTCGATCATCTCGCGGTCGAGATCGACCATGCGCTGGACCGCCAATTGGTAGGCCTTGAGGATCAGCGGCGGCGTCCCCGACGTCGCGATCAGGTCGCAGTCCTCGATCGGCGGGCCCTCGTCGTAGAGCGCATAGTTGAGCTTGGCGCTCGGATCGATCGAGACCACCGTCGTCGAGCCGCGCTGGATCAGCGTCGTCGCCACGCCGTGGCTGTGCAGGTCGAGCGCGATGTCGTTGGCGCTGGTGCCGGTGCCCAGCACAAGCGCGCGCTTACCCCGCCACGCCGAGCCTTCGGTGAAGCCTTCCGAGTGCACGATCGTGCCCTTGAACGTGTCGAGCCCGGGCAGCTCGGGCACATAGGGCAGGCTCGAGACGCCGTTGGCGAACACGATGTGACGTGGCCGCAGCGTGCGCTCGGTACCGTCCTTGCGCTTGACACGCGCGGTCCAGTGTTGTGCCGCCGCATCCCAGGTGGCGCCGACGAACTCGGTCGACGTCCAGCAGTTGATCTCCATCACGTTGGCGTAGAACTCGAACCAGTTCCCGAGCATGTCCTTGGGAATGTACTTCGGCCATGTCGGCGGGAACGGCAGGTAGGGCAGGTTGTTGACATGGATCGAGTTGTGCAGCGCCAGCGAATGGTAGCGCAGGCGCCAGTTGTCGCCGATGCGATCCCACTTCTCGACCACCAGCGTGTCGACGCCGACTTGGTTCAAGCGCGCGGCCATCGAGAGGCCCGCCTGGCCCGCGCCGACGACGAGCACGACCGGGTCACGGTCCTCGTAGGCCTGGGCTTTGCGCCGCACGTCCTCCCAGTTGTCGCCGCCGTAGTTGCGCGAGTAGGCCTCGCCCGTCGGCCGGCGTTCACCGATGCGCTCCTCGTGGCCGCGGATCTCCTCGAGCGAGGTCATCAGCACCCAGGCCTTGTGGCCGCTGCCCTCGGCCACGAGACGCACGACGCCCGAGCCGCGCCCGTCGGCGGTGTCGAACTCGTACAAAGCCTCGATGACGTCACGGCCGACGCGCTTGACGCGACGCGGTGGTGTGCGGTTGGCCGCGAGGCGGAAGCCTTTGGCGAGGATGCGCGGCTGCTTGTGCGTGAGCAGGTTGCCGATCGCGGACGCGCCGAGCGTCGGCGTCAGATGCCAGGTGAACGCCAGCATATCGCGCCAGTGGCTGTCGGCAATGAACAGCGCGGCGAGGCCGTTCGCATCAACGCTGGCGAGTGCTCGCTCGAACGCGCCGAGCCAGTGCAGGGCGACCGCGTCGGGCGCCGCCTCACTGTCGGCCGGCCTCGCGAACGTGGCTTGAGTGATATCGTTCATGGGAGCCCTCCCGCTGCGATCCGGTTTACGGGAAAGTCCTACAGAAGACACACGTGGCCGCAACCGCCAAGTCGGCGGGCCAGGGTAGCGCTGGTCGTATCGGGCGCCGACGAGTGGTCACGCCCCGGCGGGGGCGGCCTTCATGTCCCAGTCGAAGTCGTCGCCGCAAAGGGGCACGAACATCAGCGTAGTCTGGCCGATCGAGATGCGATCCTTGGGCTTGAGCTCGGAATTCACCAGCAGGGCTGCGTCGTTGAGGTGCACGAGGTTCGATTTCTCGAGGTTGGGCACCAGTTGGAACTGACGCTTGCGGCCGTCGTAGACGAGGAAGATGTGCTTCTCGCCGGAGATCGAGTCGTCGCCGAAGTTGATCGGGATGCGCTGGCCGCTGCTGCGGCCGATGGTGTTGGAGCCGGGATAGACCGGCCGGAAGTTGCCCTTGCCGGGGCCGTCGACGACGACGAGCCAGCCGACGACGGGGGCGGCGCCCTGAGGGTCGGAGGCAGCGCCCGGGTGGGGGAGGAGGCGGGTGTGGCCTTGATCGTTCATGATGACCGTCTGGGCTGGCGGGGTTTCACGGCGGGGGGCGGGCTGGGATGCGGACGGCGATGGCTGTGGCGCGGCTGCGCCCGCGAGGCTGTTTGGCGCGCCGCCGCTGCTGCCCTCGCCGATGATGACGGTCTGCTCGCTGGCGTTCTGCTGCTTGCTGGGCCTCAGCGCGTCGGTCTGGACGTCTTTGGGATTCATGTTGGCATCCATTGCTTCGCTGACACGTCACGGTGGCGCAGCCTAGCACATCGCCGACTGGAAAACTCGGCCGAACGAAAGGCGCTGGAGAATGCGCGTCCCGACAATATGGGCACTGCACCGCGAAACGGAAACCTTTCCTCGCGACGAAGTGAACAAGGTTTGCTGATTGCCAAAGATACGACGCGGCCTATATTCGGCAAACTGCTTTGGTGCAGCAATCGGAGTGTTGCGTGGCCCGCCGATCGACTATCGTTTACCCTATACGTCGCAGGCGCACCGAACAATATGCGTTCCGCGGCATGATCGGGCCTGGTCGGGACTTCAGTGAACGCCGGCGCTGCCGGCATCGCGTCGATAGCGTCCTCAACGGCGAGAGCCACGCATGATGCGACTCGAATTAGCGACCAAAGCCTACCAGGGCGCGCGCAGCCAGCAACAGGACGCGGCGGCGGCCCTGTCGATCGACGACCGAAAGGCCGCCGTGCTGATCTTGGCCGACGGTCTGGGCGGTCATGAAAGCGGCGCGGAAGCCGCCCAGATCGTGGTCGAGGCGTTCCGCAAAGCTGCCGAGACCGGCGAGTTCACGCAGCCGGCGCGTCGTCGCCAGGCCCTGCGCACCGCGCTCGAAGCCGCCAATTCGCGCATCGCGGGCGGGGTCGATCCCGCGCACGGCCATCGCGGCATGGCCTCGACCGCAGTCGTTGCGGTGGTAGCGGAAGGCCTGCTGAACTGGATCAGCGTCGGTGATTCGCATCTCTATATCTGGCGGCACGGCAAGCTCGCCAAACTCAACGAGGATCACTCGCAGGCCGGCCTGATGGTGCGCTCGGGCCAGTACAAGGAGACCGACCCCGAAGTGCAGGCGGTGAAGTCGGTGCTGGTCTCGGCGCTGACCGGCCGCAAGCTCGAGATCGTCGATCATCCCGCCGACGCCTATCGGCTCGAGAGCGGCGACGTGCTGATCCTGGCGAGTGACGGCCTCAATACGATCAGCGAGGAGGAGATCCGCGCTATCGTGTCCGACGGCACGGACATGAATGCGGCGGCGCTGAGCGCCAAGCTCGTCGGTGCCGTCGAGGATCGCAAGGTCGACCGCCAGGACAATACAACTGTCGCCATCGCGCGCGTGATCCAGGCTCCGCTGCGGCCGGCGAGCGAGGCGCGAACCGAGCTCCGCCCCCCCCATCCGATCACGGCGCCGACGGCGGTGCCATCAGCCACTCAGCGGACCGAGGTGGCACCGACAGCTCCAGCGCCGCAGGCGCGGACCGCAGATGCGGCTGAAACGGCGGTCACCCAGCGCATCGAGCCGGTGGGGGGGCTGGCGCAAGTCCGCGGCGCGGCTGCAGTCACCGCAGCGTTGCCGGGATCGGCGGCGCCCTCGCAGGCCAATGTGCGGACGGTCGCCATCCCGGCCTCGGAGCTACCTACGCCCAAGCCGCCAGCACCTAAGCCCATGCCTGAGCTCAAGGCGTCGAAGCCGATGTCGCCGCCCGCGGCGGCTGCCAAGCGTAACCCGATGATGGGGCTGCTCGGCGTGTTGATGTTCGTGCTGGCGGCGCTTTTGGGAGCGATCGCGCTCGGCAAGCTCGCGGGTTATAGCGTGCTCGACGGCGTGCTCGGCACGTCCAAGACCACTGCGCCGCAGGTGGAGAAGGCGCAACCGCCGAAGGAGACCGCGCCGCCGCCTGCGCCGGCCAAGGCCACGCCGCCCACGCCGAAACAGGAGCAGCAACCGGTCCAGCCGCCGTTGCCGGCACCCGTTCAACCTGCCCTGCCGGCTCCACAGTTACAGCAGCCGATCCAGGCTGTGCCCCCGCCCCAGGTTCCTGCGCCCCAGGTTCCACCACCCCAGGTTCTGCCACCCGCATCGGTGCCCGCGCCCGCCCAGCCGCGTCCCGCTCAAGCGCCGCGCCCAGCCCCCGCGCCCGGACCGAGCAGTGAGCCGGACGCCGGCAGCCGGGCACCCGAGCCTGGTCAGGCGCCGCGGGTTGCTCCGACTCCTGCTCCGGGCATTGCGCCGGACACCGTGCCGGCGCGGCCACAGGGAACGCTACTGCCGCAACAGCCACAGCGCGCGCCGGTTCCAGGCCAGCAACTTCCCGTGCAGCAGGGCGCGGTTCCGGCTCCCCCCGTGCGCGGGCAATCGGCCCCGACCGGGCAGCCGCGCGCCCAGGCGCAGCAGCCTGCCGCCGTCATCGAGCGTCGGGGGCAATGCCGGGATCATCGCGACTTTGGCCAATTCGACTCGCTCGAGCACTGCCGGAGCGAGTGCCTGCAGAGCAATGGCGTTGCTGCGGCAAACTATTGCGGTTCGGTGTGCCGCCAGCTGTGCGCGCAGTAGAGTTCCTCAGCGGCTGATCGGGTGGCGGCCGAGTTCGCCACCCTTGAAGCGCCAGCGCACGAGGAACAGCTGGACGCCGCCGAGCAGCGCCAGGAACGATGGTATGAACACCAGTGCGAAGTGGCAGCTGGCGTCGGAGAACGACGGCTTCACGCGGTCGAACAGGAACTAGAGCAGGTCGTAGTCGACGGCGAGATAGACGATAAGGAATTCCACGATCGAGAAGAAGAACTGGTAGGCGAACGGCCAGTCCTGATCCCAGTGAAAGCGCTGGATCTGGATGTACAGCACGTCGAGCAGCAGGCCGAGGATCAGGATGCCGGTGAGGAACGAGAACGACGACACGAAGATCGTGTCGAGGTCGTAGCGCGCCGGCAGCTGCCAGCCTTCCTTGTAGAAGCCCCACAGGAACGTCAGCGGCAGGCCGAGAAATACATACAGCAGCAGTCGGGTGTGCCAGCGGCCTAGCAGTGTTGGCGTCATCGGAAATCTCGCGTCGGCGCTGAAGGGGTCGTGGACGGCGTGGCAATCGGCAACATCATGGCGAGCTGCCCGCACACCATTTGAGCCACTGGGAGATCGAGCGCAGGGGGCCGAAGCGCGATACGCCCGGCGCGCCCAGTGCGCCCAGATGATCAACCGAGCGCAGCGCTGCGAACTGCAGCCCGAGGAAGCTGTCGACCGCCGCATAAGGGCCGCTCGCGGTGACGACGCCGGCAGCCCATGCCCGCGCCCGACCGTTCTGGAGGCCCGCGATCTCGAAGCTGTTGGTCACCGTGAGACCCGCGAGGCGCAGCTCGGCGCCTTCGCCCGCCGCGTTGTTGCGGGGGAGGTCGTAGGTGGCGATCACGTCTTTCAGGATCGGCGTCTCGTCGACACGGGCGACAAGGCCGGTGCAGTCGACGATGAAGTCGGCGGTGAGGTCAACGTTCTCAAGATAGCGGTCGGTCGACTCCAGACGCGTGACGATGCGGCCGCCCTTCTCCGACATGGCCGAGACGTTGCCGTAGAAGACCTTGTACCAGCCTTCCCGCGTGCCAGCTTCGATCATGCGATTCCAGTCGTCGCGGTCGGCGGTGGTGGTACCACCCCAGTCGCGCATCAGTTTGGCGCGCTCCTCCGGAGATGCCGTCTCGAGCCGCGCACGCAGCGTACCGCCCCAGCATGCCTTCGGCCAGTTGAACGGCTGCTGCTCGACGTCGTTCCTCACGACGCGGGTGGCGAGATCGTACTTGTGGCCGCGCGCGATCGGCGTGCGCATCAGGTGCAACAGGCGGATATCCTTGTTCTTCTCGCGCGCCTCGAAGACGCGCTGGATGACGCGCGAGGCGACAATGCCGCGGCCGCGGATCAGCACGGTGCCGCCCTTCGCCTCGAGCTGGCGGTAGACGTCCTCGTGCTCCTCGTAGGCGTTGACGACGATGTCGCGGTGCTCCGGATTCTCGCTGCGGAACTTCTGCAGGTCGGGCAGGAAATTGGAGGCGGGATAGCCCGTCGAGATCTGGATGTAGCGGGCGATGTAGATGCGCTCGCGCTGCTCGGGGGCCAAGTCGGGCGCGAACTCGCTCGGCACCCGGTAGGCGATGGCGAAGCGCTCGTCGTCGGTCTTGCGGATGCCGACGACCTGGCCGTAGAGCCACATGCCCTCCCAGCCGATGCGGCGCGTCTCGCGGTCGAACGAGCGATAGACGTCGACCGTGCGCGGCGTATAGCTCTCGGTCAGATTTGGCTCGCCGAATACCTGCAGGACGTATTTGAGACCGCCGATATTGCCGCGCTTCAGCTCGCGAACCGTCTCGCGGCTGGCGTAGCCTGGAAAGCCCCAGATGTTGTCGGGCGCCGAGATCGAGTTCGAGCGGATGCGCTCGTGGTCGGGGATCTGGGAGACCTTGCAGAGGCGTCCCCATTTCGCATAGGGGCGCTTGTCGCCGGCAAGGCCGATCACGCGAATGGCGTTCGCGGGCACCCCGAAGACGCGCAGGTGGTCGACCCAGCAGAAGCTGCCGATGCCCCCGCCGATCGCCATATAGCTGGTCTCGCCGGCGACCTTGCCGCTCGCGACGAGCTCACGGATGGAGACGATGCGCTGCTCGAAGATGCGGCCGGGAAAGGCCGCGCGCGGAGCAACGGCGCCGGGCCGCGCGTCGGCGGGCTGGACCGGCGCATCGGCCGCATAGCGTGTGTCGTCGTTGGTGGGCGCAGGCGCGCGCCGTTGGTTGCTCGCGTCCGTATGGCGGTAGCGCAGATTGAACGGCCCGATCCGCATCTCCTGCTCGGGCGCCCAGGTCGTCTGGGTGACCGGCTTGCCGTCGAGATAGGTCTTGTTCTGGCTGCCCTGGTCGTTGATGCGGACGGTGCGTTGATCGACCGTGAGCACCACGTGCGTGCGGGAGATCTGGGGGTGGGACAGCACGACCTGATTGGCCGACGAGCGGCCGATGTTGAAGGGACCCCGGCCGTCGAGCACGACGCGTCCCGACGTTTGACTACCGGCCAGAGTGTCCTCGGGTCGGCTGCTCCAGGAGATCTCGATCGGCATCGGGGGCGGTGACCTTGTCGTGAGGCGATGAGGCGTCGTGAGGCGTCGGTGGTCGCTACAAGACGCGCGAGAAGCCGCCCGTGTTGCCCAGATGGCGCCCGCAGTAGCGGCAGTTGGCCTCGAGCGGGGGACGGTTGAGCAGATGGCAATCATCGCCCCCGCACACGATGCGTGGCTCGTGAGGGTGCAGGATCTCGAACCGCATCTTGTCGATGAACACCACGTCGAGTGTCTCGAGGACGTTGCGCTCTTGCGTGATCGGCGACTTGTTGCGTCGCATCTGAACGGACCTGTCCGTGGCGACCCACACCGCTCGCTGCTCGACGTTCTCGAAGTGTCCGACGATCGGTTTGTCCCATTCGGTCCAGCGATTGAGGTCAATCATGTCATAGCCGCGTCCCGCAGCGGTCACGCCGATGCCGCGGCCGGGCAGGACCTCGAGACGCTGGCGCTCGATCAGGCGGTCGTCGGTCGAGAGCACGAGGAAGGGCTGCTGGTCGACGCGCGAGATCGTGTAGCTGCCGATGTCGATCTGGAACACGGGCGAGAGGGCGACGCGGGAGTCCTTGACGGCGAGGCCGCCGATGCGGCTGCCATTGCTGGATGAGTCCCTGTAGACGAAGCCCCGCGCGGTCCGCTCGATCATGCCATGGATGCGGGAGACCGGCTTTTTATCGTAGCCGAGCAGAATCTGGTTGTTGACGCCGTCCTTGCGGCCGATCTGCACGGGCAGTGTACACGCCGACACGTAGTAGTCGCCGGTCTCGTGGTCCTTGACGCCGAGGTAGATCTTCTCGAGCATGTGCCTCGCCCTGGAAGTCGGATCTCCCTGTGCCGGCGGGTGCAGGCATCGGGAGCCGATTCGCAATAGTGATGATAGTATCCCTGAACCAAGCGCCTCACCGCAAGATCACTGTATAGCGCTAATTCCCCGGTCCGATAGTGCGAGGCTGCCAGGGAACGGCGCGACGGCACCAAGCCACCTGCCTAGTTTGGCGGCAAGCGACGCGCGGGACCGAATCAACGTAAACTGCTTACCACAATGCGCGGTTCCGGCACCCGCGGCGGTCGTGCGTCTTGACGGAGACGCTTGGTTGCACGCGAAATGCGCGATGTTGATTGCGCGGCGCTCGGGACGCCGCGACAGGATTTGGGCGCGGCGCGCCAGCGGCGGCAACACGGGGCGGACATCGATGTATACGGCACTCGTTCAAATGCTGCAGGGCCTCAAACCCCAGTACATGCTGCTGGTCCAGGCCTGTATCGTCGTCGCCTTTCCCTATTTTCTGTGGCGGGTCTGCCGGATCGAAAAGCTGCTGCCGCTCGGCGTCACGCAGATCATCGCGGGCGTGTTGCTCGGACCGGGGCTGCTCGGCGCACTCGACGCCTGGATGCTGGCCAACCCGAACCCGGGCTTTGATCCGACAAAGCCCATTCACGCCTGTCTCAACCCGAAAAATATCCAGTTGTTCGACGCCATCTTCGGCAAGGTCGCCTGCATGGGTGTTCCCGATCCGAAGGATGCCACGAAGATGATCGGGTCGGTGGTCGACCGCACCTTCGGTATTTTCATGGTAGCCACTATCGCGGTGTGCCTGTTCGGGTTTCTCGCCGGCACCGACGCCGACAAGGAATTGATCGCCAAGTCGGGTCGCAGCGTCATGTCGATCGGTGTCATCGGCATGATCGTCGGCTGGGTGCTCGGCACCCTTGGCGGCATCGGCGTCTACTACGCCTTCCCGACGGTCGCGCCGGGGTCCGCCGCCAACGCCTTCACGTTCCCGGTCGCCTATGGCCTCGTCATTGCCGTCTCGGCCCTGCCCGTGCTGGCGGTCATTCTGCGCAGTCTCGACATCACCCGCCGGCGTCTGGGTGCCGTGGCGCTCGCCAGTGCCAGCATCGCCGACACCATGATGTGGGTCGGCCTCGGCATCGTGGTCGCGCTGGCATCGGGAGGCGATCTGACCAAGGCGCTGCTCAAGGCCTTCCTCGGCGGTGCGCTCAGCATCGGCTTCATTCTCTATGTGGCCAATCCGGTGTTCAATCGCATGATGGCCAAGGACGCGCCCGAGAACGCCATCATCACGCTCGCTGCGCTGTCGATTTTCGTCGCCTCCGCGATTACCGGCATCACCGAACTGCACCCTGTGCTCGGCGCTTTCATCGCCGGCTACTTCCTGCCCGACAAGGTGCGGGAGATGGCGGCGCACCGCCTCGATATGGCGACCGTGCTGGTGCTGATGCCGTTCTTCTTCCTCGCCACCGGTCTGAGGACCGACTTCAACGCCACCGACTCGACGGTGTGGATCCTGTTTGCCATCAGCGCCGTGCTCTGCGTCGTCGGCAAGACGATTGGACACGGCATTGCCGCGCGGATGACTGGCGAGAACATCCCGTTCTCGATCGCGACCGGCGTGCTGTTGCAGACGAAAGGCCTGATGGGCCTGCTCGTCTGCGTCGTATTCCTCGAGAAGAACGTCGTGTCGCCGCTGCTGTTCTCGGCCTGCGTGTTCATGTGCATCTTCTCGACGGCAATCAGTGCGCCGGTGGTGCGCTCGATGATCCGCAAGCACGGCGATCTCGTCACCGAGGGTGGTAAGAAGCCTGAGCCGATCCTCGCGGAGCCCGGTCCTGCCATCACGCACGCGCCGCCGCCGGCCACCGCGGCGCGGCCCGCCGTCGCGACGCTGGAGTTCGCCGGCGGCCTCGGCACCTTCGATGTGGCGGCCGCCAACGTGGTCATCGGCCGCCACACCGAGGACGACATCCGCATCAACGACATCCGCACGTCGCGCCGGCATGCCCGCATCTCGATCAGCGCCAATGGGCGTCTGCGCCTCGTCAACCAGACGGCGGACCGGTCGAGCCCGAACCCGATCTTCGTCAATGGCACCGAGCGCGAGAACATCGAACTCGCGGACGGTGACAAGGTCTCGCTCAACGGCGTCGAATTCGTCGTGCGGTATGCGAAGGTACCCGCGTGACCCGACTGCTCTCCTTGGCTCTCGACACCGCTGCGCCGATGCTGGTGGCAGCCTAAGCGCAGAAGTGCACGTAGAAGTGCCCCTGTTGGCGGACGGGCGAATTCCTGCTTAGCTGCCTGGGTGCATTCCCTGGGAGATCAGCATGGCCGAGACGCTGCCGCTCGAAGGGCTCGTCGTGCTCGACGTGAGCTCATTCATCGCAGCGCCCGCGGCAGCCGTGGTGCTCGGCGATTATGGCGCGCGCGTCATCAAGGTCGAGCCGCCGGGCGAAGGCG